>CAZWZZ010000017.1:4363-21572 GCA_964638395.1 uncultured Caldilineaceae bacterium | reverse complement strand
AAGTGTTGTGTTATGAATTTTTACATGGTAAAATGGTTCGACTTCTTTTCTAACAAATTTCTAACCATGAGTGAATAAAGATGGACCAATCAAACTCTGATTCCGTTGCACTCAATTTGACTTATTTGCTCACTGCTTTGTTACTTTATGTTTAGCTACAATCATTCAATCTTACTTTTGAAGAAAGGAACAGTTCGATGATCTCTAAAAGACGAATTTCACAAATAAGTCTCATTTCATTCCTTTTTATAGGACTCTTAATCCTGACTGTTTCTATGCAGTTGGAGGCCGCTTCTCTTTCCTCCGTTATTTTTATCGTCAGTGAGCAGTTGTTCGATAATGATGATACGCAAGCGGTGGCCCTCGATGATCTGGATAATGATGGAGATATCGATGCTTTTGCGGCCAATGTTGGGCCTAATCGTGTTTGGTTCAATGATGGTCAGGGACGGTTCACGGCCGGCGATCAACAGCTTGGTGAGGAGACGAGTCCTGCGGTTGCGCTGGGTGATTTAGATGGGGATGGCGACACAGACGCATTTGTTGGTAATAGAGGCGGTCCCGTTGGATTACCCGATGAAGTCTGGTTCAATGACGGCCAGGGCAATTTTGCAGATAGTGGGCAGCGGATTGGCTATTTCACTACTGAAAAGATTACTCTGGGAGATGTCGATGATGACGGCGACCTGGACGCACTGATCATTACGTGCGGTGGGTTCAACGACCCCAATCAACTGTGGCTCAATGATGGTCAAGGGAACTTTACAGAGAGTGGGCAGGATTTTGGCACTCTCTGTAGCTCTGCGCTTGGTTTGGATGATTTAGACAATGACGGGGATTTGGATGCTTTTATTGGCCACGCCGGATCATCCTCCCTACTGGGCGTTCACATCTGGCTCAACGATGGCAATGGCGTTTTCACTAAAAGTGAGCAAGAGTTAGAGAGTACATATAATTTCGACGTTGCGTTGGGCGATCTGGATGGGGATGGTGACCTTGATGCTTTCACCGCAAATGGGTACTATGTGGGAGCAGGGGCTTCCAACAAAATCTGGTTCAATGACGGCAGTGGTCACTTCACCAAAAGTGAGCAGGAGCTTGGCTATTCACAGAGTACGGCTGTGTTTCTGGCCGACTTCGATGAGGATGGCGACCTGGATGCTTTTGTCAGAAACGGAAATTATAATTTGGATCAAGCCTCTGAATTGTGGTTTAATGATGGTTCGGGCTATTTTACTGAGAGCAATTTTAGCATGGCCAGCCTGAAGAATAGGGATTTGGCAGTGGCTGACTTTGATAGTGATGGCGACCTCGACGTTTTCGCCGGCAACACCGGTTCAAACGCCTTGTGGAACAACGTCGATCCGGCGATTTTTACCCATACTTTCTATCTTCCATTCGTCTCAAAACAACTTCCCCCGCCGCCGGTAAATTGTAGCGATATTGAAATCAATATCTCGCCGAGCAAACCCACTTACGAAGCCGGAGAAACCGTACAGATTATTATATCCGGTGTTCAGCCAGGTCAAGGTACGCCCTATCTTTATTGGACGCGATCAACGGCCAACACCCAGTTAGGCAGTGACGTCTGGATTCCGCTTGAGCTTCAATGGAACGGGGCTAAATCACAATACGACGTGACATGGGAGGTTACTGACATTCTTCCAGGTACAGGTATCTATAGCACATCAAAGAATCAAGAATTTATCTTCGCTTTCAATTTGTGGGATGGAGAAAAAGATAAGTTTTTATGTGTCGGTAATCCTGATCCGCATCCCGATGATTTTGCAAATCATTCTGAGTTGTCTGAGGCGCTGTGTGAAAATTGTCGGAAGGTTTTGGTGAGTCGGAGTCCGGTCTCAGATCTAACAACAGCGTTGAACAATTATTGGAATATAGAGGCGGGTTACTCTTTGACGTATCAAGGGGATCGGTTAGATGCCCCCCAAGATGACAACGGCAACCCCATCTCGGTCACTTTTAACACCAGGATGGAATACGAGGCTCCCGTCAGGATATGTGACATCCCCTTGTTTCCACAGCGTTGGACGAAAGACAGTCGCTGGGGGTATTGGCTACCGAGTGCAGCTAAACAGGCAGACCGGGATGGCAGCATTTGGACCGAAGGCAACACTAATTTACGCTTTTTCTTAACCGACCCGGACAACTCTTTGTATTCCTATCCTTGGGAGGGACCTATCATTGGCGCTTATGCCCATAAAATTTATGAGGTTACAGACGACGCCTACAAATTAGGGTATCTGGGCGATACTTTCAATCGGACTATTATCCATACCAGCCGTAACCACGAAAATTACTATTATCCGCCCTATCTATTGTCCTATGATGCGGTTCCCAATATGGGCAAAGAGGAATTTGTCCGCATCGACTCTATATATTCTTATCACGGTACCGAAACACCAGATAGTATTTGTAAAACCCGTATTCCTACGGAAGCACATCCCTGGTATGTTAGCAACCGTTTTTTGACAGATAGTGACCTTAAAAATGAATTTAACACGATCCAAGGCTATTTTGATGAAGCGAAAAACATCGTGGTGTTAACATTTTTTGAGGGGGATGTTGATGGACAGCTTACCTTCCGAGAAGATTGGTATCTGATGGAAGATGTTGGCCTGGTAGGGGTGGATCAAGCCAGTTGGGATGAGGCGGATACAAACACGGCCTCGCTTTATGTAAATGCTGACTTTATGAAAGAAGGTACACCTGCTACGCCTCATACCCGGATTAGAGCCGACCGAGGTTATTTTGGAGATGCTTTAGAAATTACACCTGTTGCGCCCCAAACATCCTTTCCTCTGACCGTTCCGGCGGGTAGTTGTTACACGGTCGCGGTCCACAGCACGACCTCGACCCCTTTACCTTACGATGGATATCTGGAGCAAAACGGAAGCGACCCGCCAATCCTATGGCGTAGCGCCATTAACGACGAGCCTCTATGGGTAAACAACGGGATGGTCGAGGAATGTATACCCGATAATTTTCCATCAGGAGAGTATAAAGTAAGGCTGCGTTCCCACATCACAACGACACCCAGTGAATATGAAGAAAATTTAGCTTATGATACTACGCCCTGGAGTACAAATTACTTGTGGATCATTGTTCCCTAAAACTCAGTGGCACTGATAACGCAGTCTTACGATTTGGGTAAAATCTTTGTGAACCCTTTAAATGGCAGCACTGAACGACATATCCGTTCAATGTTGCCATTTAGCTTTAGAAAGGATAGTCCGAGACGATCTCTTCTACAGCAGTTATCTGGTCGGCTTCTACAGTGATGAGCAAACCGTCACTATCTCCCTGTTGGTTGATTAGAACCTCACCCAATCCGGGCAGACTAAAAATAAGGCCATACGTACCCGGTTCGATATCCGAAAACACAAAACGACCGGACAGATCGGTGATTGTTTTTGGGTTGACCTTTTTATCTAGCCCCACTAACGCTTGGGTTCCATCATCCGCTTCGACAACCGGGGCTAAATAAAGTAGTCCCGCATCAGCCGGTTCTGGATTCTCGGCTAATATCCAACTCAACTGGCCCACAACCGAGCCTGTACCTGCTTCCGGTTGGGGAACGGGTGTAGGCTCAGATGTAGGCGTTGGTAACGGGGAGTTGGCTACAGATTGAGCTTCCGGGGCTGTGACCGGCGACTCGCTAAGGCTGGATGGAGCTGTAACTTCTACATTTGTGCTATCTTGCGTCTCGTCGTTGTTAATGGTTGCTTCCTCATTAGTCGTATTACAACCGCTCAATAACACAATAGAGAAAGCAATCACAAACCAAAGTATTCGGGTCATATAATTCTAAACCTTTACCTAATTAGATGAATGGGCATACAAATTCAAAGAATTCTCCTGAACTCATTTGGAATTCATTCTAAAGATACCGATAGAAATGTCAATTTCTTCTTACAACAAGAAGAGCTACCTACTCAGGTAGCTCTTCTGTGCTGTTAGAAGACTTTAAGGGTTATATTGTGATTAGCGATTGACTGCTTCGTAGGTGAAGATTTGGTCGCCTTTGGTCCCAACCGTCGGGCCGGAGCCTAACTGGTTGACAACGCCGACAATGGTTCCACCACTCGCCGTACAAGTAGCAGAGCCGACATAACCTGCTCCCAAAGTAGCATTGCCTGTTTGAACATTATTCAGAGACCCACCAGGCTGTAAGGTTGTCGAGGGAACGGTGGCCGTCGAGTTAGCGAACGTACAGCTAACATCTGTCGCAGCAGTACCAACATTAACAATGTTGAAACCGGTGAAGAGTAGGTCACCACCACCCAGGCTCACATCGTTAATGATCAGCGGAATTTCAACAGACGCGGTAGCTGCGGCTGGATCGAAGGCGTTGTAGGCTGAAGAATTGGGGCCAGGGGGGCTGATAGCAGCCTGGTTGACAACAGCGGCTAGAGGCTGGCTGGCGCTGTTAGCAGTCACGGCGGCAGAACCAACAAATACTGAGTTAGTTGTGCAGTTGTCCGTGATGTAGGACAAACCGAACGTTTCAGATTTACCGGCTGTAATGCTTTTTGTTTCGGTGCAAGCCTGGCCCGGGTTACCTGCTGTTGGCGTATAGCTAACCGTCACTTCGGTATCAGCCGTGCCTGTATTTTGAATTTGAATACCGGTATCGGTCCCGAAACCTTTGACGACGAGAGGCATTACGGGATTAGTACTGGTCGTGGCATCGGTGAAACCATTGCTGGCGAGAATGCTGTCTGAGTCAACCTGCAAGGATGAAGCAACAATTGGTTGGTCACTGGTAATCGTGGCCGCACCCACAAAGTTGTCTTGAAGACAACTATCCTGAGCTTGATCAAAGGTAGCGGCAGCGCCGGGCTTGACGGTCGCTGAGGCGGTGCAGGAAGTGCCCGGATACGAAACGTTGACCGAGGCATCGGCAGAGCCAGCGTTCTGAACGTTGAAGAAACTGTTGATACCAGCAAAGTTCTTGAAGACCAGCGGAATATTCACGGTTGTGCTACCGGCCGTAAAGCCAGAGTAGCTACCGCCACCAAAACCGCCAGTGCCTAGAATATTGGCAATCGCTGCTACCGGTTGATCAGCTTGGACGACAACGGAGCCATCAAAACCATCTGAAACGGCATCAATCGGGAAGTATGTCTTGCTTGAACTGGCATTAATCGTGTCTGAGACTTGGTTCGCCTGACTACCATCACTTTTGTTGTAGAAAGTAATGGTGATACTCGTGGAGTCAGAAGAACTAAGGTTCTGAACCTGAAAACCAGAGGTGTATCCCGATGGTTGAGCCATAGCGCTGGTTGTGAGGCCCACAGCCAGCAAGAGAACAACAGCCAAACTTACTAAAAGTTTTTTCATGATTTACTCCTTTGAGTTAAGTAATGAAATGTGAAAACACTAAAAATTGATCACTCTACGAAAATTTAATTGCTATCTGACCCCCACGATACCGTACTTCAGCCCCATTCGTCAATAATTCTTTCGGAGTATTAGCTCTAATTCTTGAATTTTCGACAATAATTCGGCCAAAATCAGGTGATTTCTTAGTCTCAAGGTTAGAGTATAAAAATTATAACAAATCTAAGTTTGAATCTGGTTTGAATTTCGAGTGCTGCTTATATCTTTTTAACGAACGTTTTCGAATAACGACTCAGTAACAGCCAAGTCAACCCTGCCATTAAGATAACGGATGCAATTGACCAAACGCGGATAATCAAGGCAAAGGTTATAGCTAATGAGGGTGATAGGACTTGGGTTAAGATCAAGGCGATTGTACCGTCTCTTAAAAGAGGCTTTCCCGGAAACCAAAAAAACAAGTTGCTGGCAGCGATACCGGCAGCCCACGCCCCCAAAATAACCACATAGAAACTTGCAGGGACAACAGCAACCCCTTGTAGAAGGGTGTAAATAGCCGTCCCCCCCACAGAAATTGTTAATATCTCCAGAATAAAAATTCTCCCAACATCCCGATATCTTAGTGAAATTACATAGTCGGAGGAACGATTTAATCCGTGCAAGATCATGGCAATCAATCTATTGAGTATTGGAGGCTGTATTAGAATTAAGGCTACAACTGTTACAGCAATCACCACCATAGGCCGTTGCCATAGATTTGCAACCGGTAAAAAAAAAGTGGTAAGGCCATAAATGGTTAAACCGGCGACACCCATCAAGATTAATTCAATCATGGTCGCTATAGTCACATACGATCCGGCGACACCTTCTCGTTCATACAATGTTACTCGACCAACCAAGGGCCAGATGCTACCGGGGATGGCAATCCCTAATGTGCTATAGCAGTAAATCTTCAAATCATCTACATAATTCAAATGACTACCAAAGCGAGTTAAAAGGAGACGCCAGGCAGGAACAGCCAAGAGGATCAGACCTATAAATGAGATTATCGTTGCTAATAAAACCAGACCGGGGTCTAACCGAAACGTGTAAGTTAAAAGACGTTTCCCATCAAGAAATAAGACCGCTACCGCAATGATAGTAGCTATAGTAAAAAATAGCCTTCCTCCAAGCCGCCTGCCATATTTTCGAGCAAATCCAATACCTCGTCTTAACCAGGCACCAAACCGATCCACTATAGGTCCTTCCACACAATAAAATCACCAATCGCTAGATTGTCCATATCACACCTGAGAAATGTGTCGATGGCCTCAGTCGGCGTGTTGACTATAGGTTGGCCATCTACATTAAAACTGGTGTTCAGCACCGCCGGGATACCGGTTCGTGCTTCGAATTGTTTGATGAGTTTCCAATAACGGGGATGGGTTTTGCGGCTGACCGTCTGGGGCCGGCAGGTGCCATCGATGTGGGTAGCGCTGACCAGCTCAGTCCGCGTTTCAGGGTTGGCTTCAAAGGCCAAAATCATGTAAGGGGAAGGCTGGGGGGGGGTGATGTATCGTCCCACAGCCTCCTCCAAGACCGATGGGGCAAAAGGTCGCCACGGTTCCCGGTGTTTGACCCGGTTATTAATGAGGTCTTTCATCTGGGGCAGGGAGGGATTGGCCAGAATACTGCGTCCGCCTAAAGCTCGTGGCCCCACTTCCAGACGACCCTGAAACCAGCCCACAATGGCTCCCGTCTGTAGCAATTCAGCCGTTTCGGCGCAGATGTCGTCGCTGCGACGGTAGTCGATTTGAGAAAAGGTGCTTAATGCCGTTTCGATAGCTTCATTATTATAGGCCGGTCCCCAATAGGCATGCTCCATGCGCCAGTCAGATCGCTGCCCCGTTTGTTCGGTGTGGAGCATCAACGCCGCGCCCAGCGCTGTACCGGCATCGTGAGAAGCGGGTTGAATGAAAATCTCATCGACCCAGGGCAGTTGAGCCAATTTGCCATTCATGGAACAGTTGAGAGCCGTGCCGCCGGCCAGGCATAAACGTCGAAACCCGGTCTGCTGATGAAGCCATTCGACCATACGTTGCCCGGCCTGCTCCAAAGTATATTGGAGAGTGGCGGCTAAATCTTTATGGGTTTGAGTCAAAGGCTCATCCTTATGGCGATGATTGAGAGCTTTCATAAAACGTTTGCGCTCACTGACCGTGATGACGGGAATATCACCATCCCAATCGACGAACGGCAGGCCGTTGGGGTCGGGTTCGCCATAGGCGGCCAAACCCATGACCTTGCCTTCGCCACTGTGGCGGCGAAAGCCCAGCTTTTCGGTAATCTCTTCATAGATAAGCCCCCAACTGCCCCGATTGGAGACGGTTTTCAATATTTCGATTTCTGTGTCTCGGCCAACCCCTAAAATTCCCGACTCGCTCCCGCCGCTCCCATCGAGTGACAAAATGTTGGCCTCCGTAAAACCGGAGGCAAAAAAGGTGCTGGCCGCGTGAGAGCGGTGATGATTGACAAAAATAATCCGATCCTGCTTGAATTGGTCCAGCGAAAGCTGGCGTTCATAAATCATTCCTTCCCGCAGCCATTGGGCCGCCTGATTCAAACCGGACAGTAGCTCGGTAGGTCGAATATTCCCCAAAGCGGCCCGCACCGCGCTGTCGAAACCAACGGCTACATAATCAACCTGATCGGGTGTGATGTTGGCATGCGTCAGGCAATACTCGATAGCCAGTTGAGGAGCCATCCGAGGCGCATGTTTAATGCGATTCAAGCGCTCCTCCTCAACCATAGCCACTAACTGACCATCGATGAGCAGACAGGCGGCATTGTTCCAAGAAATCGGGTGTGTGACACCCAAAATAATCATAACCTACATTCTCCCTCATAATCAAAGTGAAAAACGGGGGTAATTTTATCACCCCTGCTTAAATCATCAAAATTCGCAAATTATTCGACTTTTACGGGGGAAAATCGGCCTTCTGACAGAAATAGACAAAGCTAAAGGCCAGATTCAGGGGAATGAAAGGCTGCACCCCCAGTCGGATAAGCTGCTTCGGGCGGCGAAGATACCATAAGAGATCGGGCCAGGTTTTGGGCCAAGCCTTTTCATATTTGATCGTGCGGCGCACGACCAGCCCATTGCTTTCCAATAGATCTTGCCACTCTAGCCGAGCGGCATACCGTTGGATGGGCTGATGGTCTATACTGGTTCGTCCTTTTCGATAGGCAGAATGGATATTGACCAACAGACTGTAAGTGTTGGGCACCAGAATATAAACCCAGCCCTCCGGCTTGACGATGCGGGCCATTTCTCGAACCCCGGCGGCCATATCTTCATAATGCTCTAAGCTACCCATCGAGCCGACAGCATCGAAAGAATTCCCCCGATAGGGTAATTTTTGGCCGTTTGAGACCGAGAGGGGCAAAGTGGGAAACAAGCGGTGCCCCTGCTGGATAGCCGAGGCGGACAAATCACTCCCGAAACTCAGACTATCCGCGCTTCGGACCCAATGGGCTAACTCCCCCTTGCCACAGGCGACATCAAGAAATTTGGCCTGGGGGGGTAAATCCATCAACTCAACAACCCACATATAAAAGGAGTCGAGTTGTGATATATTTTCATCATCATGCAGGAGATCATAAGCCCGGCGAGAGTCGCCATAATCATGAAGTGAGTTGAGACGTATTTCTAACATTAATGAAGACCTGAACCAATCAATGTGGTTTGCGCCCAATAACCAGTAGTTCATTGCCCCAGCCTGTTAAATCTAACATTTTGAAGAATGGCTCAAAGGGCAATCTCATTCCGGGAAAATTAACTAATCTCAAGATCATTTTACGGAGATGTGGTGATGTTCCATAACGGTTGAGCCAGATTCGCAGGCTGGTTACAAAAGAAAAGTATCCCCCAAAACCACAGCGTAATTCGATCACTTCAAACCCGGCTTTTTCGATCATTCGCTGCAAAGTTTGTGGAGAAAAAACGGTCAGATGACGGGGCGCATCATAACCGACCCAGGCCGGACCAAATAGGTGCCGATCTAAACTGCGGTCATTGGGAACAATGGCCACGACGATACCACCGGGCTGCAATAAGCTATGTATCTGTTGAAGTGTGATCAACGGTTCGAAGGTATGCTCCAAAACATCCCACATTGTAACGGCATCAAAGGTATCGGGCAACAACGGCGCTGCCGACAGATAGCCGTCATAGACGGTTAACCCAAACCGTTGCCGGGCATAGGTCGCCGCCTCTTGATTTAGCTCTACCCCGTAGGTCGCCCATCCGGCCCCTTGCATCTCGGCCAAAAAGATGCCGGTTGAACAGCCTATATCAAGAATCGTTCCGGGAACCGTCCCGCTAAACCGCTCGATCACGTCACGCTTATGGATCACCTTGCGGCGGCGCATCCAGCGCATAAGCGCCCACCGCTCATCCTCGATGGCTGGACGATAGGGGGCATAATCAGGCGGATAATAAATATCCATTTGATCCGGTGTAGGCCGAGGATTGAGATAACGTAGATCACACTGTTTACAAGTAACCAACGAAAAAATACCCGGTCCCCCGTAGCCCCAGTCTTGCAGTTCCAACCGATGTTCGATTTCATCAGCCTGGCAGAAGGGACAGACTACCATTCTAAAATCAGGTCTAAAATCAGGAAGCGATCCCTGATCTTCTTGCACGGGGGAACCATTAACTATTACATTTTCACTCATTACTACCCGTCTCCACTAACCACTCAGCAATTGCCTGACCAACGATCTGATTACCTTCCGGGGTAAAGTGACCATCACTCCGATAGTAGAGGTATGAGCTATTTTCAGTAACATACTCGCTCAACAGCGGGTACAAATCCAAATAGGGAATATCGTTTTCATGCAGCAAATTCGCCAACCGATTGTTGGGGGATGATAGATTCCACTCGATCTCGGCCATCACCGGATAAAGGGACACTCTGGCTTGCCACCAATCACGATGAACCTGGACAGGATGGGGAATGAGGACGACCCGAAAATCAGCCCCGGACGCCTCGACCTCTTCCTGCAATGCTAAAATGAGGGCATCGGTCAGTTGCCAGGCCCGTTCCCAAGCCGGGGGGGGAGAGGCGGCGAAAATATCATAAGAATGATTGTAGGTATCGGCCGCCGCACCGCGTCCCAGCCAGCGCAGGACGGTCTGAAAAGCAGGCTGCCCCTCCAGCCGCGTTAACATCGCGCTGGCTAAGGAAAACGTATAAGAGTATCGCTGTAAAAAGCGTCGCAGGCTTAAAATGCTGACTTCTTCATCGCCGGACAATTCGCTTTGGATACCAATCCGTCCCATATCTTTAAGTTGGCCATTTTCTAGTTTGAAGAAGGGTTTAGGGGGGGCGATAGAGCCGGCTAAAGCCCACAGTTCAAAATCGTTATCGGCAATATCATTACCTAAAAACATGACCAGAATGACCAGATCTGGTGAATATTTAATCCCTTCCCGGCGGAACCAACGCAATTCTTGATCTGTCCCGTAGCCCCCGGTGCCCCCATTTAATACCTCGATACTCCGATCAGATGACTCATTAGATGATTGCAGTTGATTTTCAGTAATTTTCACAAATGTTTGTTCCAGTGGTGTTTGAAGGCTGGCCACAAACGAGTCGCCGAGCATCAATATCCGATACACGTTGACAGGTTTCTCATAAGTCCGCTCCTCATCCCGTTGGCCAATGGTATTGATTTTGATGTGAGTTCGGAATTCACCGGGGCTAGTATACCACTGGGTGCTATTGGGAATGTAGGCCCAACCCAATGCCTCATTCGGTTGGTGGATGGTGGCCCAGTTCCGTTCACTTGCGGGATAAATTAAACGAATCCCAGCTTCAATAAGAAGCAAAGTGATGAGCAAGCTTAAGCTGGAAATCAATATGTTGATCGAAATTTTTTTAACGAAGGATTTCATTGCTGATAATCAGCTTTCGATCAGTATTAGAAATATCTAACTGGGTAAACCCAAATTTAGCATAATCATTAAGAAAATTCATGCAATCATAATCGTTTTTGAATCTATTATAATTTTGCAAACGTTCTGAAATAACAATCATATTTATTTGCTTATTTTTCAAGAAATCAACACAATTTTCTTGTTTTTCATACTCTGCGGTTCGATGACAGGGCTGCTCCAAATAAATGCAATATCCACCATCCGCTTCTAACATATTTATTTGATGTCCTCTATCAAGTTGCAAATTTCTAATAAATTGAATGGTTTCTACATTTGGTCTTTTCATTTCTGAACCAAAGTAATAGGTTATATGCGGTGTAAGGACAATAAAGATCAGTGCGAGAGAAAATGTCTCTATGTAATTAAAAGAACGCTGCTCAACATTTCTACCGTTGCTCAGAAAAATTGCCATAACGATTATTATCAAAACGCCTGGCAGCAAAAGGTAGTGATGACGAGGATATATAAGGAAAACAGATATAAATGCCGGGATAAGATAACAACAAAAAGCCAATAATATTTCTTTGTTCAACCTGATATTATCTCTCAGGTGAGATGTCCAATGGTGTCGTTTGATAAAAATATACAGACCGCCTACTGCAACTAATAAGTTGGACTCGATTTGTCGAAAGCTGCTTGGAAAAATTAGGTTCGCATAATTCAGAAATGTAATTCGAAGCTGCTGTGGAATATGGATGAGATTAGAAATTATATGCTTAGAAAACAAAACTGGATTACTTCGCAAAGCTTCTAAAATGCTATCAACTTGACCAAAGCTCTGGTTTATTATTTCGGAGCTATTTGTCCAAGGTGACAGATCATTGTTGTTATTCCATTCTACCCAGTTCAGTGAAAAATGTTGGGCGAATGCTCCCCAAGCTCTCTCTTGGCTTGCTTGACCACCATACGGTGAACCCAGCAAGACAATAACACACCCTGAGGTCGCTATTAAACTTACGAAAGCAGTCTTTGAGAACTTTTGTAAAATTCGGACTTTGCGGACAAGGGTGTTTATATACAAAAGGAAAAGTAGTATAAAAGAGACAAATATTTCTGGCCTAGCGTAGGCTCCCAACAATGCGCCAAAGCACAATATCGCATAAGCATTTGGGAACGTGGCGTAGGTAGCAACAATGAAAGAAGCCAGGATAAGGTAAAGAGCAAAATGATTAACTTTAGGCCATACTATAATATTTGCATGACTAATCAAGAGAAAAAAAGATATAATAAAAGATGATAGGTACGAGACGTTGCATCGTCTGAGAATGAGATAGATCACAATAGGAAAGATTAAAGTCAGAGTTCTGTAGTTAAAGTAGTATAGTTGGATTGGGTCTGGTTGCCATACTGATAGTAAGTAATACCAGGCGGCATAGACCGGTGCAGTTTCTGCAAGTACATCGCCAGGCTCTATAGGGGACCAAGTTAAAAAATTAACGCCGCGTCGTAAATAGGTGCTTTCATCATTCAGTCCAATGTCTAAGAGACTATTCAAACTAATGGTGTATTTCCACCCAGATATCAAAAGAATTGATATGATGAACAAATCTTTTAACCAGTCACCCTTATCTCTTGCCAAGAGAGTACTGCCAGGTTTAAAGGTGTTTGGTAGTAATAAAAATCCTTTCAACTTTAGCATTATCAATTGACCGCGCTGGTCTCGCCCCGTTCTATCTTATCATATTTTATTGAATAACTGGGCTTTTCTTGAAGAACTTGATGGTAAAATCTTTCTAAACCGGCTGTTAATTTAGGCCAGGAAAACTCTGTTTCGGCCAGGTTTCTTGCTCGACGTTCCATCGCTTGTCGTTCAAGAGGATTATTCAGCAAGTTAAGCGTCTCGTGAGCCAGATGGTCAGGCGTATCCATAGCCACCCGACCAATCGAGGTGCGTTTGACCAATTTCCCCAAATCGCCGACATCGGTCACAACGACAGGTCGCCCAGCCGCCATAAAATCGTGGAGTTTCATGGGAAAGCGGCCCCGGTTGGCCCCACTATTTCGCAGAGGAAGCCAGCCAATATCAGCCGCCCCGATATAATCAGTCAGTTGGGTATAATTAACTGAACCAATTTGAATAAGGGCTGCCGGATTTTCCAACAGCGGTTCGATATTAATATTGAAATATCCAATTAATAATAAACGAGTATCCGGCTGTCTGTGGTGAATTTGATTAAAAGCGGCGGCCATTAGCTGGGCATCACGCCAAAAAATAGCTCCCGTGTAGGCCAAAATTTTAACATCAAGGGGAAATCCCATCACTTGCCGTATTTTAGTTCGACTCTGGGGTTTGACTCCCTCAATATCAGCCCCATTTGGCAACATAAACATAGACTCCGGGGGCACACCTAACTCCAGCGCTTTTTGGCGCAGAACTGAATTGATGACGGTTGTACCGTCGGCTCGATTACGAAACCGTTCCTCAAAAAATGTTTCGACAGGACGCAAGGAATTTCGGATGAGGGGATTGGGCCGCTCCTCTACGGAGCCGCCCCGCCCGAACCAATCGCACCAATCAAGGATGAGTGGTATCTGTTTCTGATTTTTGAGATAGAGCGCGGGAAAAAGGGAGGTCGGTCGGGTCTCGAAAGCGTGAACCAGATCGAAGGTTTGGTTCCGTAGCCAATGAATGCGATTGAGTATGTTCCAGGCATCCCAACCTGATCGCAATGACCCTTTGAACAGGTCAGGCATTTCGACAAAGGTAATACCATTTTTATGATGCTGTTGTATGCCTGAACGCCGATCACGAGAGGTGACCATTAGTGTCACCGAGTGCCCGCGCCTGGCGAGCTGTTCGCCAAAGCGCAAGGCCCGCCAATAGGTACCTTTGCCCACCCAACCAAATAGGATCAACAAAATCTTCATAGGGTTTTTCTCGACGGCCCCAACCAGCCAACAATCAGTCCACGCCAATATGATTTTAAGGCTGCCCACCGTCTATGGAACCCTAAACGGAATGTCCAGCGCATAGCGCTCAAGAAACGATAGGGGACTATTAGCCAGACCCGACCTACATCTAAATGTTTCCGAAAATAGAGACCGCTGCTCAACGCCATATAAAATCTTTCCTGGGGACTTTCGGCTCCACCGCTACTTCGTGAGACTTTATGCCACAGTCTGGCTCGCGGCACCAGCAAGAGACGATAGCCGGCCTGGCGAACACGGAGACAAAAATCGAGGTCCTCATAATACATAAAAAAACGCTCATCCAAAAAACCAACTTTTTCGATCACATCACGTCGAACCAAGAGAGCGCAGCCGCTTAAAAAATCACGCTCAATAGGTTCTTTCGGTATAATCTGGTTACGACCATGATTGCCGGTTGCTTCTAAAAGCCACCAATTAATCCCGCCTCCAATGGACCATATCTGCTCCGGTTGGTCGGCGTAGAAGATAGCCGGGGCCAGTGCCCCCACGTCAGGCGTAGTATGGCGAAACAGTTGGTTAAACATTTCGGAGTCTACTATAGTATCATTATTTAACCAAAGAACATAATCCGCGCCATCAGATAAGGCTTGCCTGGTGCCGAGATTAATGCCTCCGGCAAACCCTAGATTACATTCTGCTTGGATGACCGTAATATTTGGAAATTTATCTTGAATTATTTCCACAGAATCGTCTATAGAGGCGTTGTCCACGACCACGATATTGGTAGAAAGAATACCGGCAGAATGTAGTGAATTGAGACAAGTCACCGTATCTTTAGGTCTGTTCCAATTCAAAATGATTACATAAATGGTAGAATAAGTCATAACCCGATGACGTTCGTTTTTATGGATCAACGACCGTTTTTGAACTCACTACGTTCATTATTGTTTTCTAAATAGCTTCTGAAGCACTGCCCCAACGCTTCAATCGTAAATTCATTGATTACTTTCCTATATCCCTCTTCGGCAAGTTGAGTTCGTAGCTCAGGTTTTGATTGGAGCGTGGATATAGCCTCGGCCAGGGCTGTCGGATTGGCCCTTTCTATTAAATACAAATGTTTTTTGTGCTGAAATGTGTCTCGCATTGTAGGAGAGTCGCCCGTAATTAGGGGTTTTTTCGTAGCCAACCCTTCGTAAATCTTATTTTGAATAGTCATCGTTGATTGCGGGGTCGTACCAAAAGCGCCTAACAGTAAATCTGCCGCTGCCAACTTTAGGGGCAATCGCTGCTTTTCAACCCATCCCGTAAAAATAACGTTATTCAAGCCATACGTTTGCGCCAGTTTTTGAGCCGTTGAACGCATCGGCCCATCACCGATTAACTCAAAACGGATAGTGGGATATTCTTTCAAAATATTAGCCGCTTCGATAATGGTTTCTACCCCATGATTAGGTATATACGTGCCATAATACAGCACCCGAAATTGGTTGTCACTTGTTTTTCTGGTGTCGGAAAGTGGTTTAAAAACTCTATCATCGACTCCTGTTGGAACTAATCTAAATCTATCTAAAGGTAAACCATGCACTTTGTGATGCCAGGCAACATAAGCTCGTGTATCACAAATCAACAAATCCGGCAATCGACAGCCTACAGACTCAAGTAAACGTAATAGCCGAACACTCACCCGATTTTTCTCTTCGATACCTCGCTCTATGGCTACGAGATAGATTGACATAAAAAAATCTAACACCAGAGGTTTGCGTTGGAACCAGGTGAGTAGACGCGCTAAAAAAACATCGAGTTGGCCAGGATACCCCAGAACCATTACATCATACTTGGTGCGGAGTGACATATAATTTGTCAAAAGTTGCTTGTACACAGAAAAGACCCGCCTGACAAAATTAAAGCTAAACCATTTACCGCTGGCTATTTCTACCCTATCTTCGATGCCTTTCCAAAGTGGAACGTAACATTCAAGGACTTCAACGCCCGCGGCCCGTAGTCCGGCGATCATGATCTGATTTCTGGAATAGTTCGCTCGATAGGTACCAAAGTAGCAAACAGTCAGCTTTTGGTTTGTGTCACTACGAGTCATTGTCACAACCTACAGCATCGGCATCCTGACATAAAGCAAAGATCCAGACCTGGTCTTGGTGATACAACGTTTTATAGTAAGAACTGTTGTTAAGTAAGAGCGGATCTATAGACTGCTCTGAGCCGCGCCACACTTCACCCCGGCGCTGACCCACATAAATATGGGTAATACCGACGTCACGTTGTAGTCGCCATAATTTAGCTAAATCAAATTGTTTTGCTGAAATTCGTTGGTAGAGTTCGTATATTTGGGCTGTATGATCTGGCGGATCAATCCGTTCAGTATCGGCAATCATCGGCAATATAAAACCTTGCCGTCCTGTTAACAGAGGTATCCACCAACCTGCATCTGTGCCGACTACTAATGAGACGTACCCCACGCGAGCGTTTATCCAGAATGTTGCATTTGTTGGCGTGTTTTCTTTGATCCATTCCATCGCAGCCAAATCTGGTTTCGTAACCATACCATTGCCATATTCGATTGACGACACACGCGCTTGAAGGCCCACGGTTCCTGCCCACAAAGCCAGAACCACAATACACCAGCCGACTACCGGATGAAAAGATTGGCCTTTGCGGGCTATCTCTGAGAGGGTAAAACCGGCCACAATAGAAAGCGGCAGATAACCGGCGATGAGTACAGCAAAATAAGTCACGGTATCGGTTCCCGGCAGATAAAGAAAATGAGGGTTCGCCAGTACCAGTAAACCTAATGTCCAACCGGCGACGGCTAAGATGCCTGGTTGCCTCTGCCAACAGCCCCATACAACACCCAAAGCAGCCATAATAACAATGGAGGGCATCATAAAATCAAAAATGCTAGGGTGTATCGTGATGGCTTCGGCTACCTCGCGGCCTGACTTTTCGGCAATAATCGTGGAATGAATATCCCACAATCGGCTC
>CAZWZZ010000017.1:0-4353 GCA_964638395.1 uncultured Caldilineaceae bacterium | reverse complement strand
CCCTACGATCCGCCATAGCCAGGGAGCAACAATGATCAGGCTCCCAATCGCCGTAAAGATTGAATATAAGAGCGGTCGGCGTAGCGATCTTAAGGCCCCATCTGCCTGCACCCATTTAACGAGGAGGAGGGCAGCAACAAAACAGGGGTAGAAAAATAGGACCCGGTAATGGGTTAAGGCCAGACCGGCCAAGCCAAGGGTCAGCAACGCCAACATTTTATAATTTAACTTTTGGGTTTTAAAGGCCAGCCAGGTCAAAATCATCATCAACGGCAAAATTACTTGGCCGGTTAATTGCGTATACCGTCCCCAATTTGCATAGAACATTGGATGCTCTGATAGCAAGCCGGTGATCAAAGCGGCAAACGTTCCCGCCCAGTCACTACCGCCGAAACGGCGGCCCAAAAGAAAGGCCATCAAAACAGTCAGCAGGTTCATCAACTGTCCGGTGGCCAGGACGCTTTGAAAAATAGTGTTGCTGTCCGTTAACCAATGGTACATCGCCACGAACGTATGGAACCCGAAGTGATAGGAAAAACTTTTGATGGGGGCATAGGGTTCCCAACTGTTAAATAGACCGCCGTTGTCTACTATCAGTTGGCTAATCATTGAATGATGGTAAGAATCCTGCCACAACGGAACCTCCTGTCCCCGCACGACGAAGATTCGGACGCCGGCGGACAGGAGAAAAATCAGCCAAAATAACAGAATAGGGGGTGAGAGAAGCGTATTTTTTAAGCCAATTAAATTCGAGCGGATATTTTTGGCCTCAAGCACGCTCCGTGAGCTATCCTGACGGAATCGAAAATAAATTTTGCCGATGAGGCTTAACCCGCTGAGGATAAGCAGGGCTAGAATGATACCTGGGCCAAATTTCAAGCCGATGACATTACCCCACAGCAATAGAATGGGATAAATAGCTACGCTGAGACCTGAAGTCAAAGCCAGCCATTCGATATGGTTCATCTGCAAATTTTGCAGGAGCGTGGCATCTTTGGGCCAGAGCCAGAGGAGCAACGCCGCCCCCGGTAGCGTCGTCAGGAGGAGTATAGCCAACAGGTTCAAACTGTTATTGATAAGCCAATTTCCCCAATCTTGTAAGATCAAACGGCGATCATAGGCCAGAGAAAAACTGGCCTGCGACTCTTGGGGTTCGCCATCGAGGTATAAAGCGCCATTGATGTAAGTCGTCGGCCCGCTGTAATAAAGATTGATGGTGGTCTCATCATTAGCGGCGGATGGCTCGATAAAAAAATAGTAACGGGTGTTGAGTGAGTCCGGCAACGGCTCAAAGGTAAAACGGGCTAAACGTTGTCCTTCCAAATCAGCGATAGATAGCGTTGCCGTGCGGATATCTTCTGTCGCTTCCGGGCTTGACCGGAGATGTAGATTGAGTCCCCCCGTGCCATTTTTTTCTGCCTCTATGGAGATGGGGAGGTAAATTCCTCGCAGGCCGGCCTGACGGGGGACAAAGGTCTGTCCAAACAGAGGCAGAGCCGCCAGGTTGCCCTCGAAGGTGAGTGAGGTATCCGGTTGGGCTAACTCAATTTGGTCGTTTTGAAATTTTTGCTGAAAGATGAAAAATGTAACTACTATGGTCATCCCGATGACACCAATCGTGCCTAAAAATCTATAGGTTAGCCACTGCCTCCATTTCTGTCTCTGATTAAGATGAAGCGGCTCTTTCAAGAAGGCAAACACCGATCTCATTGAGTGATTTCCAAAAATACCGCTTGCGTTCCCACATCAAACGTCACCTGACCATTTTGAGCAGGTACGATCGTTGAACTGTTGCCATCCCGGTCAGTCAAAGTGGCTTCGGTGGATGATGTGGGAATAGTAATCATTTGAGGGGTGGTATTAGACCAGAGAATATAAAGCCAGCCATCCGTCGTCTCGAACTGGTACGCTTCAACTCCGGTCGGGACATTTTCATAGCTCCCCAGGCAACTAGCGCCTTCGACCTTTTGTGCGTAGTTTTGGAAGGTGTAGTAACCATTATCAGGTTGGTGATCGCGGCTAATCAGCCAGCGGTGCAGGGCCGGATCAAATGGCTCCTGACGCACAGCAAACCAAAACATATTATCAGCACCGGCGCAGTAGCCTCTAGTCAACTCTTCGGCGATGAAATCGAGTTGGGCCTCCAAACCTCTATCGCCATTGACCCACATCGAGGTTTCGGTGATCCAAATTCGCTTGGCAGTAACACCGTTGTTCGTCATCGTCTCTTGTAATTCGTTTATTTTGTCCGCCATCGTGGGAAATTCAACCGGATTGATGGGGTAATAGTGTAGACTCAGAACGTCAAAGAAATCGCCGGCCCCATTTTTGAGTGCCTTATCAAAGAAACTTCGCTCGAAAACCTCCCAGTTATCGTAAGCCAGCCCCCCAAAAAGGACAAATGCTTCGGGATCAAGCTCTTTAACTTTCTCATGAAAGATGCCCAATTGGGCGGCATACTTCTCCGGCGCTAACCCCCAGCAACCGATAACCGGTCCAAAAGGGACAAAAGGTTCTCTGGCATCCGGCTCATTAATAAATTCCCAGGCTTCTACATCCGCCCCATATCGGCCAATGAGCGCATCAAGGAAACTCTCCAAGGCCATCGTATCTGAGAGAGGACCACATCCCTCTTCAGCCGCCCAAGCAGGGGCATAATAAATAACCGGTAAAGGTTTAAGCTCGACTTCTTTCAGCCGGGCTATTGTGGCATCGAGCGTGGTCCAGTCATACACGCCGGGGGCGGTCTCAATTTCTGCCCAGGACACCCATACTCTGATCCAACTGGCTCCCATCTCTTTGGCCAACGGTAAATCGTGCGTTAAGACTTCATGATCTTTAATAAAAACCGGGCCGAAATCAACACTGAGTGTAGCCGTTATTTTCTCCGGCTTCTGGATAATAGGTAACAACACCGTGTATATTCCGGTTACGCTCAACGGGGCCTCAGAAAACTTCGTAAATGGAGAGACTTGTTCAACCGGCTGCCATTGTTGCTCGTTACGCGGCGATGCAGCAAAGACCGTTAACGTTGAAAAAAAAACGTCGGTCGATAAAAACGCACAAATAACCAAAGCAGCTAATCGACTGGATTTTTTTACGGAGATCATTATTACCTCACGACATAGGTATAGGTATTCTATATACCAGGAACAGAAGTATTTATCTCATTCCCACGCAGGCAGCGCTTTGCCCTTGGCAAAGGTGCGAATTAATCGTTCCAATTCACGTGAGGTTGGCTCACGATATTCCTCGGCCTTGATTTCATAACGAGGAGTAGTGCGGGTTAGAGAAAAGGTTCTTCGAATAGAAGATGGACTCGCTAATAAGTCACCCTTATGTTGCACGGTTATGTGGACACAAAATTCTTTGACAATATTATGTAAATGTCGTACTCCGAAATCTAAGCTCAGACGATGCTTTTTTAAATACCACAAGGTCTTCGGTTCCACGATATATTGAAACTCGTGCAAATTCAAACGTGCATTCAAGATACCAGTCCAAAAATCAAGAAACCAAACCCCCATATGCATGTAAAAATCTTCAGCAAAAAAGAATTTGTGATCCGAGAGAAAGGCCGAATTAGACCAGGCGTAAGGAGTCCATAATTCAAGCCGTGCCCCATCCTGGCATACCCGACAGATCTCAAGGAAGATATGGGCCGGGTTTGAAGTATGTTCAAAAAAATGGGACGAGTAGACATACTCAACGCTGGCATCATCAAAGGGTAATCGCTCATTTTGGATATCCAGAATGTAATTTACCCCGGGTAAAGATTGAATATCGATTCCTATCGTCCCCTCTTTTTTGTTAGAACCACATCCTAAATCAAGGCGTAGTCCGGTCCCCTTTTTGCTCATTTATATTCTTTCCATATCACTTTAACACAATTATAAGGAGGATCATTAAGAGTAACAGCCCTGACTTTTAATGGTATAAATCATCCAATAATTCAGCCCAACCAAATACCCGTTGCGCCAAAATACGCTGTGCGTATAAATATCGGAGACTATTCTCGGCGAGTTGCTGTCTCAGGATCGCTTTCTCCAACAAACTTTCTAAAGCCTCTTCCCAGGCTGCAACGCTGTTTTCGGCCAACCAGCCGGTCTCCAGATGTTTGACCGTAGACTCATAGGCCGGAACGCGGCTATAAATCCCGGCGGCCCCAATGGTACAGTAGTCAAGAAATTTAATGTCAGACTTGCAGCGATTAAACGGTGTGTCTCGCAGCGGGGCGATGGCGATGTCCCACCGAATCCGGCTGGAAAACCAGGAAATAAAATTCTGATATTTTGATAACTCCGGCGTTAGATTGATGACCCGCACGGGTAGCTCGCTCAGGGCCTCTAATGT
>CAZWZZ010000016.1:0-22016 GCA_964638395.1 uncultured Caldilineaceae bacterium | reverse complement strand
GGCCCGGTTCGTCCGGCCCGGCTGTGGCCCTCGCCGGGGCAGCGAGCGGGGGTGGCGTTTGTGGCGTTTTGAGTTGGATGCGTTGATAGGGTTGTTTACGGTGATACCCCCTCCGTTTGATCGATGTTGCGCTCACTTGAGGCGGTTTTCAGCGGGATGACCTGACCGAAGGCTGCAAGCTCATCAAACGGTATGACCTCGACGGGACGGCTGGTTTGGTGGGGGGGCGATGGGGTTCGGCTTGCCCAATTTTCGCCGATGCTGATCACAACACGAGAGATTTTTTGTTATGATGGTGGCCTTATCAGAGACGAAGCAATTATGTTGAATTCTCTGTTTGCATATCTAGCTAGAAGTGGTTAATTGTAAGCCTGGCCAATGTTTTTCTGGAGTGGTTTGAAATATATCTTGCCACATCATCTGCACTAGATGTGATTGCAACCAGTTTGTCACTTTCTTCCCAATCAAAGTCGGCATAGTTCTGGTTATTGGCAATGAGCTCTGTAAGCCACTGATTTATTTGATTAAACCAGTGTGTGAATGTGTGTTTTTGAATGTAAGCTACCATCGCACAATGATTTTTTTCGAGAATAAAACCTTCTTGTTCTCGCTTAAATCGCTCTATTCCTCCAGTCCGACCTTGAACATAATCTTTGGGGCTAGTGGGTGGCAGTCGTTTTGCTTCAATCATAAAGATAGGCTTTGCCCATAAAGTATATGGATTGACCAAAATCTGAAAGTCAACCCCTTTTCGCTCATTAAATCGAAAGATATAATTTTTCGCCTTGCTTTGTAGAAATGCATGTAGCTCTTTGGAAATTTCATCTTCTAACAACGAGGATGCAGCATCAATGTACTCTCTCCGAAAAACCGGAAACCATATTTCCAGAAATCCCAAAATTGTTCTTGTAGTCTGGTCGGGTGGAAGTGAAGAAATCTCAACATCCGTGACTGGAGAGGGGGAGATATTGCTCCTTATCATCAATAGCCGCTCGCAATTAAATCCTGCATCACATCAGTTGCATCACGCAACGCCACAGATTTGAGCCAATATTTCAGCGATTTAGGTTTAATTAAGTAAACAATATCATTTTGGTACAAATGCACCACACGCCGGAACTCGACTGCTCTTCTTTTCTCACGAAGCAATGTGTTTAAGCCATTTAATACCGTTGGAGAATGAATGTCTGGCCCTGTATCGCTTCCGTAAAAAAAAGGGTAGCAGATGAAAGCAATTTGTTCGATTGGTTCAAGGGGGCGAAACGCATTGCCGTTAGACTGATAGATTGCATTCAGATTTTGACAAAAAACAGTACCAAATGTAGCAAGTTGCTCTGTTGAGGGCTGTTTCACACTTGCCTCAGCTTGTTCACCTTGCTTTAGTAAATCCAGGCCATACTGCAACATATCTTGAACGATGATTTCCTCATTGTCTGACAATTCCAGTATTGAATCATCCTCTGGATAAGGCAGTGACATGAAGTCCTTCATTAGCAAAGTAGAAAAAGACTTACTTATTCCAGCCCGACTACTAAATGAGAGTAGAAGCATTTTCAAAAGATTGTAGTTTTTCTGCAAATATGTTTCGATTTTTTGAAGTTGGACTACATCTGACCAAGGAGCGTGAATACCTATTATTTGATTTTTAAAAACAAAATAATCTTCCAAATACGCAGTGACGAAGCGATTAACTCCAAGTACCTCTTTAATAAGCAAATGTGGAGGTTCAAAAATTAGAATCTGGTCACCCTGTTTGGGGACACGAAACTTTTTCTCAGTTTCGACCGAAATTTTGAGTATTCCTTCTTCCGTAAAATCGTCGGCTTCGATTAACTTTTTGCCTGTCAAATGAGGAGCGGCATGAGTTCTCTTCTCGCGGCCAATTTGATACCCTTCTCCAGAAACCCATTTTTCCGGTCCCTCTTGATGTTTGGAGCTAGTTCTCTTCTTTTTTAAAAAATTTCCCAGCGAACGACAGTCGTTTAATCGCTTAACCAAATAATACAAATGACCACCACCAAATAAATTTGTTTTCCAAATGATTGAATCGGAAATAGCAATTTCGAGCGGCACATAATGTAAGTCATAATGATCGATCTCAAAGAAACGTTTGTCTCTAGCGGCTTTTGTTCTTTTTACCGCAATATGCAATATGGAGTGATCCGGCTTTGGTGTTTGATTCTTGGCAAAAATAACCGCTGTAGCTACCTCTGATTCAAATAAGTGTCCTTTTCGGAATAGTGTAGATAAATCGATAATTTGAGGGACTTCATAGTTTGAAAAGAAGTGTTCTCGAAATTCAAGAGATTTGTTGTAGAGAAGCGGCCCTGCCGGGACAACCAAACAAAGCAACCCACCTGAGCGTAGTAGCTGCATTGCCTGATCCAAAAACAGGAGGGCAATCTGCTTTTGGGGAATATTGATTTCTAAATCTAAATCATACTCTTCGATCGTCTGCGCTACTTCATCGCTGCTATCCTTAAAAGGCGGATTACCTATAACAAGATCAAATTCGCTATCTCCCCGTGTACGCAAGAACTCAAAGAAATCGGTGTGTATAAGATTGGTTTCCTCTAAATTACCAAATCTGAGGTTTCGCCAAATTTCAGTCGGCGACAGCATGTCACACAATGCCAGGCTCAAGCTAAACATGGTAAGCCGAACAGAGCCTTCCTCAACATCAACACCATAAATTGACTCTTGCAAAATTGATTGCAGCGTATCTACTTCAGGTGGTTTGATTTCTCCCGTTTTTTCATATACTTGCTTTTGCCACCACTGCACAAGCCTCTTGAACACCAATACCAAAAAAATACCCGAGCCACAACTGACATCAATGGCCCTGAAATTTCTTTGAGGTGTTTCCAAAGGCATGCTTTCATCAACCATTAATTGGGCCAGATGTGTGGGTGTGTACACAGCATCTGCTCGATCCGAAATAAATTCTTCATAGATTCGGCTGATTACTTCAACTGGAACATAGTCAAAGGCGTAGAGTCGCCAGAATGATAATTGCCCATTTACAGATTTAGCATCAAGAAAGTTAGCAAGTTGGTCAAGGTTGAGCGCACTCAACCTGGCAATTTCATCGGGTGTTAGTTCGAAAATCTTGCCATTGAAATGGTTACTGAGACTATTCAAAAACGTAACGATTTCGCCATTGCGAATAACATCACAAAAGTCCTCCGCATCCCCAAATTGGGCAAAATAGCCTATCTCAAAAACACCATTTCCGTACTCATCTCGGCGTTCTTCCAGATACTTCACCAAGATACTTTGCACAAGCAACTTCTGAATTAGTTCACGGTTTTCCTCATTTTGCTTGACAAACTCGTCGCGAAATTTTTTTAGCTCGTCAATTAGCGTCTTACTCGACCCTTTACTATGTAAAAAATTTTTGCGATGTTCTGGTTGCTCCCAAAATGAACCATTTTCAAATAGTTTGGCGGAATATTTTTTATATGCTTCTTGTGCTTCTGCTACGAGGTCCAGTGTCTCGAATGGTTTAACCACTATTCGTTCACCATCAAAGTCAACAGATTTCCGCGCATCAAATACTTTTACCTTCGTGCGCTCAACAACATAGTAAACAGAAACAATATCGCTGCTCCATATCTTGCGATGGATTTCGGCCAACTGCGAATCACTGAATTGTTGTGATGTGTTATCGTAAATGAATACTTGCGGCTGAGGGGCTGGATTTGTTTGGCTATAACGAAGATATACGGCCGTTGCAGAGAGGCGTCTTGCATTTTCCAGAATCAAGCGTGAACCAAACGATATTCTATCTAGACTATAATCTTGGTTAGTAAAAAGTAAGGCAGGTTCAGCCGATTCAAATTCATTTTCAAACTCAAAATCCAATTGCTTGAGATTGTGTTGTAATAAAGTATTCATATTACTTTATCGAAGTTAAAAAGAATAAAAGATTTCTCAGACGATTAACTATTTTGGGCCTAGCATAACATAATTATTTCTTGAATTGTACATGTGTTCTATAAAAACGCAAAGTATTTAGCCAGCCATTATTGTGGTTGTTACAAACAATCGATGACAGCAAGTTAAGGGCCTCTAACCCGCATGCGGCGCTCCTTTCTTCCCTGCCAGGGGGAGGGGGGCGTCAGAAGTCAGAAATTCAGAAGTTCTGACCGGCCCCGGCTGTGTCCCCGGTCAAAACCGGGAAACAAGGGGCGTCTCCGTTTCTACGATTCGACCGACCCGTCACGCCTCCTATAGTGCCACAGTACTACAGAGCGGTAAATAGGCAATTCGAGAAGCCATTTCGCCGGGCGTGTTGGCCCGGTTCGTCTGGCCCGGCTGTGGCCCGGCACCAGATTACCGAAAAAGATATTCGCACAATCGAGCGGTATTTGAAGATTATTCAAGCCAAACTGATCGGCGCATCTGTCTGGCAGGAAATTATTGAGTTTCCGAGCGCCTATGCGACCAGTTTAGTGGTGCATGAGATCGTCGAGATTCGCTTATTGCAGGCGAGAGGCATAGACCCCCTGAAGTTGAGTACCACCGCCTTACAAAAGACATTAGCCATTAATGTTGATGCTCATATTCAAGCCATCTTAGATGAACATTTATATTTGCAAAGCTACATTGCCCGGAAGTACCAACAGCTTTTCCAAATTGGCACGTTGCTGAAAGCGAATCGTCAGGATATTTTGGAAAGAGATTTTCAGCTACTCCTATCTAGCGATCTGGGTGTCGTCATTGTGGAGGATGACAAAATAGAGGCTGCTGAACAAATTATTGCGGAATTAAAAGGAGAAGCATTGTGAAGATACGGCGACTACAACAATTACTGGATGATGGTCAGTGGGAAGACCACGGGTATGCTTACGAACGAGAGGACGGCAGTTGTGTTTTTAGCTATAACACCCTCGTTTGGGGACGGATTGGGGCACGCTATAATGCTCAATTGCAGAAAACCGGAGCCAAACTGGAAGCGATTCAGACCATCGTCCCTACCGGCGACCAACTTCGCTGGCTTGATGTCGAAGAGATCGAGGGTGATCCCGAAACAATCAAAACCGAGCTAGATGAGGCGTGTGACCTGCCGACACCGCAAAGAGTATTCGGGGCCAAGTCGGTGGTCGCTTAACGCCCGCACCTCCTCAATACCATCTCGGATTGTACCAAACATCCCCTCAAAACAAAACATTTCGCCGGGCGTACTTACTGGCCACGGTTCATCTGGCCCGGCTGTGGCCCTCGCCGGGGCAGCGGGCGGGGGTGGCGTTTGTGGAATTTGTGGCGTTTTGAGTTGGATGCGTTGATAGGGTTGTTTACGCTGATACCCCCCTCCGTTTGAGCGGGGTTATGCTCACTTGGGGCTGTTTTCAGCGGGATGACCTGCCCGAAGGCTACAACCCCATAAAACGGTATGACCTCGACGTGACGGTTGGTTTGGTGAGGGGTCGGTGAGGTGGGGGTTGGGGATGTGTCCCAAATTTTAGGCATCAGCATCCCTTCGACACTTCCTACGGTCGCAGGACGCGGCTTCGATACGCCTCCGCTATGCTCCGGCTACTCAGGATGCTATCTCCTAAAATTTGGGACGCACGATGATGTCCTGTATACCGTCGTGACACGGATTTGGCTACTCAGAAGCTGTTTTAAAAAGTCTGAGCCGTGGGATAAACGACGGTAAGAGGCCCCCCTAATCCCAATACCTTTCAAATAAGACGATTCTTCGGAGCTATGTCGCTCGCCACCCCCCCTAGCCCCCCAGCGGGGGGAATCTCGCTTTGTTGCTCCCCCCTTTGGGGGGCTGGGGGGGCTTATTTGAACAGTATTGCCCCCTAATCCCCCAGCGGGGGGAACTCGCTCGAGTAGTTGGAATGAAGACCTAGCGCCAATTGCCGAGGTATTCAAGCCAATTTTGCATGTCCGCCGTTTCATCTGGCCGGCTGTCTCCCGTTGAAGTCGGGGTTCAAAACCTTTAGGATTTCTCAGTAGCCAAGATAAGGTCGGACGCCGATGGGCCGTGACTATTGCCGATACACCCCGCGTTATGCGCCCCCCGCTGTCTGTCCCAGCCGGGTCAGGCGGGGTGTTTGGCTGTCTGCCCCCCCACTTATTCTTCGCTGGGCCGCAAATCTTTGACATTCAACTGCAACTCCCGCCGGCCGTTCCACTCGTTGAACTCCAGTTGGTAGACGGCGTCGATCATCTGGGAGCGGGTCAGGCGGCTGGCCCACTCACCCTGGCGAAAGGCGATGGCGCTCCAGGTTTGGCGGCCATCGTGCAGCACCAGGCGCAGGTGGTTCTGCTCCTGGCCGACGGCCTTGAGATATTTGATCTGTAACCGGCGGGTCATAAAAGAGGGGGTGGGGTTGCCGTAGCCGAAGGGGTGGAGGGCCAAAATCGACTCGACTAAATCCGGCTTGACCCCGCGCAGATTGATTTCGGCGTCGATGGTCAGCGTGGGCCGCAAATCAGCGCCGCGCAACTGCTCGGCGGCGATGTGGCGCAGCCGTTCTTCAAAGGCGGGCAGGTTCTCGTTTTTAACGGTGAAACCGGCCGCCGCGGCGTGGCCACCGTAGCGCAGCAGCAAATCGGCGCACTGGTCGAGGGCGGCGGTGATGTGGAACTCGCGGATGCTGCGGGCCGAGCCTTTGGTTTTTTCCGGGCCGCGCTCGGCGACGAGGGTGGGCCGGTAAAATTCCTCCGTCAGCCGGGAAGCGGCCAGGCCGACCACGCCGGGGTTGAACTCCGGGTGGCTGATGAGGTAGAGCGGCTGGGCGACGTCATCGGTCAGGACGACCTGGCGGGCCATTTCGACCATCGTGCGGGTCAGCGTTTGCCGCTCCCGGTTTTGCAGATCGAGCTGCTCGGCCAGGTGGATGGCCTCCACTTCGGTCGGAGCGGTTAGCAGCTTGTAGGCGGCCAGGGCGTGATCCAGCCGTCCGGCAGCGTTCAGACGAGGGCCGAGGGTGAAGCCGATGGTTCCGGTCGTAATCGCTCGTTTCAGGCCGACCCGGTTCTTGAGCGCGGCCAGCCCCGGTCGCAGCGGCTGTTGATTAAGCCAGCGTAGCCCTTGCTCGACCAACTTACGGTTTTCGCCGTAGAGCGGGGCCAAATCGGCCACCGTGCCGATGGCCACCAAATCCAGAAATTGGGCCGCGCCGGGACCAGCCCCGTTAAGGTCGCGGGCTTGGGGCAGATCGGAGGCAAGCAAGGCTTGGGCCACTTTGTAGGCCAACCCGACCCCGGCCAACTCTTCAAAGATGTAGCCACAATCGCCCTGCTTGGGGTTGATTGTGGCCAGAGCGGGTGGAATCTCCGGGCCGATGCTGTGGTGATCGGTGATAATCAGGTCGAGGCCGAGGCTGTTGGCGTGGGCCACTTCCGCCACGGAGCGGATGCCGCAATCGACGGTCAGGACGACCGCAATGCCCTGCCCGGCCAGTTCGCTCAGGGCCTCGTTATTCAGGCCGTACCCCTCATCGAAGCGGTCGGGGATGTAGGCCCGCACGTTGGCCCCCAGCCGGGTCAGCAGTGTCGTCATCAGGGCGGTCGAAGTCACCCCATCAGCGTCGTAGTCGCCATAGATGGCGATGGGCTGTTGCCGCTTGATGGCCCAGGTCAACCGCTCGACCGCTTCGGCCATCCCCTTCAACTGGAAGGGGTCATCATCGGGCCAATGGTAAGTCAAAAAAGCCCGCACGTCGTCCGGCTCGGTGAAGCCGCGATTGTAAAGAATTTGGACGACCAGCCGGGGCAAATCGGGAAAGTGGTCGAAGTGGGAATCGGGGGCCCGAGGGGTCACTTCCCACCGTTTGAGCATAGTCGGCACAGCGTTCTCCGTCGTCAGTTTCAGCATCAGTAAACCACAATCGCACCCTTCGATACAACTTCGTGCCTCAGTTTACTCAGGATGCGGCACTCTACCGAGCGTCAAATTATCATAACGACAGCTTACTACAGGGCCGGTCAGTTGGCAAGCCGGTCAAAACGGACGGGGGTGTCCCAGATTTTAGGATTTCGGGACAGTCCAGGGAGAGACGATTTTAACATTTTTTAACAAGCTCTTAAAAATCTCTTAATGGAATGATTAAAGAAATTTAACGAGCATCTTATATGCTTGCTGCTTGTGGCGCTATAAAAACAAGCTCCTGCCCAAAAAATGGTTACAAGGTTGTGAACCCCAAGATAGCACATACTTGGGGTTTTAATATTTTTATAGCCCACTATTCTTCATAAAGATTTGCCACTCAACCAAAAATAGATAGTATATTGGGGATATACAATCACACAACGAAAATCACCCCTTTGGCAACCGAAACTAGGCTGTTGCTTCCGGCGATATAAATCAAGTCAACATCTCTTTCCAGGTGTATCCCAGATTTTGGAACACACCCTGCCAACATCTGCAAGCAAATGGACTGACTCAACGTAGAGACGCTCCCCCCTCAATTTGGGGTGTTTCGCAAAATTTCTGCATAAGGGCTTGTCTTATGGAAAATACAAATGTCTCCATCCCGGTTACAGAGAAAAATAAACCCACCACCGCCAAACGAGTCAGAGATATAAAAGCAGCCATCGAGGGGTATCTCTACCTGGCCCCCAGTATGATTATTCTGGGGCTGTTCGTCTTCCTGCCGGTCATCACCTCCTTCACCCTGAGCCTGAACCGGACGGCCCCTTTCGGCGGGCGGATGCTGTTCGTCGGCGCGGGCAACTACACCCGCCTGTTGAGCGACCCCGATTATTGGAACAGCATCTGGGTGACGGTAGTGTTCACGCTGGGCACGGTTCCGGTCGGGTTGGCGGTGGCCGTCATTCTGGCCGTGCTGCTGGCCTATCCGCTCAGGCGTCTTTCCTCCGTTCACCGGCTGCTCATCTTTGTGCCGGTGGTCATCAGCAGCGCGGTGGCCGGGGTATTGTTCCGCTGGCTCTACCATCCGGTCGTCGGCTACATCAACTACTGGCTCAGCCTGGTCGGCATCGACGGCCCGGATTGGTTGACCTCCAAGCAGTGGGCGCTGGTGGCCGTCATTCTGGTGGCCATCTGGAAACAGTTGGGCTTCAACGTCATCATCGCCCTGGCCGGGGTGCAGAACATCGACAGCACCTACTACGACGCCGCCCGGGTCGATGGGGCCAATATTTTTCAACAGTTTTGGAACATCACCCTGCCCCTCCTCTCCCCGACCCTTTTCTTCCTGCTGATTATCAACGTCATCATCAGCTTCCAGACCTTCGGCGAAATCGACATCCTGACCCAGGGCGGGCCGGGCCAGGCCACCAACACCCTGGTCTACTCCATCTTCTTCGACGCCTTTCTGGGCACACCCCAGCGGGGGTACGCCTCGGCCCAGGCGTATCTGCTGGCCGTGATGGTGATTGTGATGTCCCTCATTCAATATCGCGGTTTATCGAGAAAGGTGCATTATCAGTAATGGCTATGCAAGAGCAATCCCGAAAAAAGTTCAATGCCGAAACTCTGGTCATCCAGGTTCTCCTGCTGGTGATCGGCATTCTCGTCGCCTTGCCGATTTTCATCGCCCTCTTCACCAGTTTCAAACCCTCCAACGAGGTCATCACCTACCCCCCCCGCGTCTTTCCGAGCAGTTTGGATGTCTGGACCGTTGAAAATTACATCTCGGCCTGGAACAGTAACCCCTTTGGCCGTTTTATGATTAACAGCTTCATTCAAACTGGCCTGATTACCATCGGCCAGGTCGTCTTCAGCGTGCTGGCGGCCTACGCCTTTGCCCTGCTCAAATTTCCGGGGCGGGATGCTATTTTTATCCTCATTTTAGGCAGCCTGATGATCCCCTTTGAATTAACCGTCATCCCCAACTTCCAACTGGTCTCCGGTTGGGGCTGGGCCAACAGCTATCAAGGGCTGGCCGTGCCCTTTCTGGCCAGCGCCTTTGGCATCTTTATGCTCCGTCAATTTTTCCTGACCGTGCCCCGCGAGCTACACGAGGCGGCCATCATCGACGGGGCCAGCAATTGGCGCTTTCTGTGGCAAATCCTCGTCCCCCTCAGCAAAGGGTCGATTGGGGCCTTTGCCATTTTCGCTTTCCTCAGCGCCTACAACCAATATCTGTGGCCGCTGGTCATCACCGACGACATCCTGTGGCGCACCACACAGATCGGTATCCGCTTCTTTCTGGTCAACCTGGAGCGGGGAGCCGACTGGGGCGCGGTCATGGCCGCCACGGTCATCGTCTCCGCCCCGACACTGATCGCCTTTCTGGTCGCCCAGAAACAGTTGGTTAAGGGTATTGCGATGACCGGTTTGAAAGGATAGGTTTGGTGATTAGTAAGTGGTAATTGAAGCGCGAAGTCAATGACTAAATCGCTAATGACCACTCAAATAGAACTCGTCCAGAAACAACTTCGTTCTTTTGGAGATTGGAGATAGGGAGATTAAAGATTAAAGTGCCCTCATCTCCCCATCTCCAAATCTCTAATCTCCGCAGGAAACCGCGAAGTTATTTTTGGACAATTTCATAGCTTCACCGCCGAAGCCTCGCAACGACGCCCATTGTCTCTGTTGTCAATTTAATTTAATCAGTAAGGAGAAAAGAAGAGTGAAACGTTTTGACTTTATGGTATCATTTCTGTTGATTGTAGCCCTGTTCCTGGCCGCTTGCGGCGGGGATACCGCCCCCGCAGAAGCGCCGGCAGAAGAAGAGCAAGCTCCCGCCGCTGAAGAAGAAGCGCCGGCAGAAGAAGAGGCGGCGGAAGAACCGGCGGCTGAGGAAGAAGCGCCTGCCGAAGAAGAAGCCCCGGCGGAGGAAGAAGCCGCCGCTACCGGCGATGTCATCGAGCTGGAATTTTGGCACGCGATGGGCGGCGAGTTGGGTGAGTTGGTCGATGAGTTGGTCACTCGCTTCAACGACAGCCAGGATGGGATTGTCGTCAATGCTACCTTCCAGGGCAGCTACGACGACACCTACAACGCTCTGCTGGCCGCCTTCGACACCGGCGGCGAGCCGAACATCATCCAAAACTTCGATCTGGCCTCCCAGACGATGATCGACACCGGGCGGCTCGTCCCGGCCTACAGCCTGATGTTAGAGGATGGGTACGACTCCGAAATATTTGTACCCGCCGTCCGGGAGTACTATTCCGATGAAAACGGGATGGTCGGCTTGGCTTTCAATAGCTCCACGCCGCTGGTCTACTACAACGCCGATATGTTCGAGGAAGCCGGGGTCGAACCCCCCGAAGGCAGCCTCTCTTTCAGCGAATTCAAGGCCCTGTGTGATGAACTTCAGGCCGCCGAGGTCGCACCGTTCTGCTTCACCTATGGCCAGGTCGGCTGGTACTTCGAGCAGATTCTGGCCAACTCCGGCGGTCTCTACTACAACAACGATAATGGTCGCACCGGTCGGGCCACCGAAGTGGCCTTCAACGAGGGAACCGGCGTCGAGGTCTTCACCTTCCTGACCGACCTCATCAACGAAGGCTACGCCCCCAACCTGGCCAGCACCTGGACCGAAACCGACTCCACCTTCATCACCGGCCAAGCGGCCATGATGATTGACTCCACCTCCGACGTGGCCATCATCGAAAACAGCGAGTTCAACGTCGGCACCGCCTTCATTCCCCACTCCGACAGCTCCGAGCGGAACGGGGTCATCATCGGCGGTGCCGCCCTGTGGCTGATCGACTCCGGCGATGAAGCCACCAACCAGGCCGCCTGGGAATTTATGAAGTTTATGGCTGAGCAGGAGCAGCAGGTTACCTGGCACACCGGCTCCGGCTACTTCCCGGTGCGGACTGACCTGGCCGATGATCCCGACCTGAACGCTTTCTGGGATGAGAACCCCAACTTCCGCACCGCCATCGAGCAGTTGGCCACCACCGAGACCACGCTCGACGACGGCAGCCCCAACTATGCTGTGCTTGGTGGTCGGGCCGGACCCGCTCCCGCCATCCGCCAGATCGTCGTCGAAGCCTACAGCCGCGTCCTCGATGATGGTCTCTCGCCGCAAGAGGCGCTCGATGAGGCCGTGGAGCGGGCCAACGCCGAGTTAGAAAATTACAACGCTTTCTTCGGCGAAGAAATCATGGCCCAGGAACCGGCAGAGGAAGAGCGACCGGTCGATGAAGCGGCAGCCCCCGGCGAAGTCATCGAGCTGGAATTCTGGCACGCGATGGGCGGCGAGTTGGGCGAGTTGGTCGATGAGTTGGTCACTCGCTTCAACGACAGCCAGGAGGGAATAGCCGTCAACGCTACCTTCCAGGGCAGCTACGACGACACCTACAACGCTCTGCTGGCCGCCTTCGACACCGGCGGCGAGCCGAACATCATCCAAAACTTCGACCTGGCCTCCCAGACGATGATCGACACCGGGCGCCTCGTCCCGGCTTACGCCCTGATGCAAGAAGACGGCTACGATCCCGACACCTTCCTGCCCGCCGTTCGGGATTACTACTCCGATGAAAATGGGATGGTCGGCTTGGCTTTCAATAGCTCCACCCCGCTGATCTACTACAACGCCGATATGTTCGAGGAGGCCGGGGTGACACCCCCCGACGGCAGCCTCTCCTTCAGCGAATTCAAGGCCCTGTGTGATGAACTTCAGGCCGCCGAGGTCGCTCCGTTCTGCTTCACCTATGGCCAGGTCGGCTGGTACTTCGAGCAGATTCTGGCCAACTCCGGCGGTCTCTACTACAACAACGATAATGGTCGCACCGGTCGGGCCACCGAAGTGGCCTTCAACGAGGGAACCGGCGTCGAGGTCTTCACCTTCCTGACCGACCTCATCAACGAAGGCTACGCCCCCAACCTGGCCAGCACCTGGACCGAAACCGACTCCACCTTCATCACCGGCCAAGCGGCCATGATGATTGACTCCACCTCCGACGTGGCCATCATCGAAAACAGCGAGTTCAACGTCGGCACCGCCTTCATTCCCCACTCCGACAGCTCCGAGCGGAACGGGGTCATCATCGGCGGTGCCGCCCTGTGGCTGATCGACTCCGGCGATGAAGCCACCAACCAGGCCGCCTGGGAATTTATGAAGTTTATGGCTGAGCAGGAGCAGCAGGTTACCTGGCACACCGGCTCCGGCTACTTCCCGGTGCGGACTGACCTGGCCGATGATCCCGACCTGAACGCTTTCTGGGATGAGAACCCCAACTTCCGCACCGCCATCGAGCAGTTGGCCACCACCGAGACCACGCTCGACGACGGCAGCCCCAATTATGCCGTGCTTGGCGGTCGCGCCGGGCCTGCCCCCGCCATCCGCCAGATCATTGTCGAATCCTACAGCCGCGTCCTCGATGACGGTCTCTCGCCGCAAGAGGCTCTCGATGAGGCCGCTGAGAAGGCCAATGAAGAGTTGGCGAACTACAACGCTTTCTTTGAGTAGGCATCCAGATCAGATTGGAGCAGTTTTGAAAACTGCTCCAATCTCAAGCGTTGCATCAAAAGGTTTGGGCCGGCCCCCAAAAGGCCGGCCCTCTTTATGTCAAATGACAAAATTACTTTTGATTATCACCATTCTCCTCCTACCCGCCTGCACCACCACCCGCGCCCGAATCGCCCCAACGCCCGCCGAACCCCGCCTTGACATCCTGGCCGAGGGATTGCTGGGGCCGTTGGGGCTGGCGGCATTGCCGGACGGAGGGCTGCTTGTGGCCGAAGCCGGGACGGGCGAAAAAGATGACAGCGGCGGCGTGACGCTCATCACCGTTGAGGGGGAAGTGGGGCGGCTCATTTCCGACCTGCCTAGCAGCCGGGATGCGGGAGATTTGGCCGGGGTCAATACGGTGGCTCTGTCTCCGGGGCAGGATAAAATCTATCTGGGCAACTTTGGAGCGGGCCATCTGTGGACATTGCCGCTGACGCCGGAACAGCAGACCAACGGGCTATTGCTACCCGAATCGCCACTAACGACGGACGATTTAACGCCGGTGATGTCGCCTCTCAACCGGGTGCAGTTGACCAACCCCTTTGACATCACCTTCGATGCGGAGGGCGTGCCGGTGGTCAGCGACGCCAGCGGCAACGGCGTGGCCAAGGAGACCGCCGAGGGCGCGACTCGCTTCATCCACCGCTTCGATTTGCTGCGCCCCGCCGACGGCCCTACGATTGAGCCGGTTCCCACGGGCCTGACCCGTGTCGGCGAGGAATATTACGTCACCCTGACCGGCGGCTGTCCCTACCCGGCGGGCGGGGGTCAACTGGTGGCTATCGACGAAGCGCGTAACCAACGGACGATTGTTGATAGCCTGAATATGCCCATCGACATCGCGCAAGGGCCGGACGGGACGTTGTGGCTGTTGGAGTTCGCTCGCTTCACGCCGGACGCTTCCTGCTTCAGCGGCGAGGGGTATCAGCCTGACACGGGCCGCTTGAGCCGGCTCCAAGCGAATGGCTCGTTAGAGACTATTTTGGATGGCCTCAATTTTCCGGGAGCGGTCTTGCCTCTGGCCGATGGTCGCCTCGTCATCAGCGAGGTGTTCACCGGGCGGGTGGTGCGAGTGACGGTTCCGTAAAGTCCCCGCCCTCCGGCGAAAAATCACCCTTCGATACGCTTCGCTACTCAGGATGATTTTTCGCCACAGCCCGAGTAGCTTGGAGCGTAGCGAAAAGCGTATCGAGGGGTGTTGACGGAAAGAATGATCGCTCAACAACTTGGATAAAACTACAGCTTCCTAACCACATCACCGACACCAATCGCCCCGGATTGAACGACCTTGGCATTGATGCCGCGCAGGTGGAGGTCTCGACCGACGGGCGAATTGACGAACTTCATCGCATCCCCGCCGAATCGCTCGACGAATTTCTGGCAGCCGGTGTGGGGCTGGGGGGTGACTTCGATGACGGCCTGGCCAATGGCCAGGCGAGTGCCGGGCGGCAGGTTGGCGGCGCTCAAATCGAGGTCGATAAAAAGCTGATCCCCGGCCAGTTGCCAGCGCGACTTATCCTGGGCCAGCAAGGCGATGACGCGGGCGTTCATCACGTTGAGCTGCATATCGGGATGGGCCGAGCCATCCTCGGTGCGGGAACTGCCCCGCGTCAGCCAATTATCCCCGACCAGCCCCTCCGTCACGTCGAGTCGGCCCTGGTCGAGGACTTCCCGCTCATTCGTCCGGGGGCGGCGCACAATCCATTCCAACCGGCCTTCATCCGGCGGGGATTGGCAAATGTCATCCAAACCGGCTTCCAGTTCGGCCATCGTCAAATGTGTTATCGCGGTCATTGGGATGGTCTCCTTTTTTGATGTATGATCGGTAGACCGCCGGCATCCTGAGTAAACCGAGGCACAAGGTTGTATCGAAGGGTGCGGTTGCGGTCTACTGATTATCAGGGTAGATTGTTGCCCACCACTTTGCCAAAATGTTTTGATTTAGGCAAATGGGATGTGTCGAAGCGATCAGAACTGCTGCTCGACTATGTCGCCTGAGATGCGACAACGATCAAAGTTTGTAGCGCAAGTTGCTAACTTGCGCTGGAACAAATCAGCGATTTGTTTTACATTTTGTAGCGCAAATTGCTAATTTGCGCCGCATTCTTGTCACCAAAACCGGAACAATTTAGCAAATTGTTCTACAATGTGTAATTTACTGAGATTGTTCTACGAACTGGGTAAATTCTATAATTATGAATAAATTAGCTTACAAATCATTCTACCAACGCAATCTTCCGCATTACCAACCGCCTGGATCAACATTATTTGTCACATTTCGATTGGCAAACTCAATGCCAAAAGAAGCGCTGCTAAAATTGCAAGCGGAAAGAGAGCGAGTAAAAGTTATTTTGTCTCGAATTACCGACCCGCAAGAGCGTGTGGAACGTGCTTATCGGGAACAAAGACGCTTTTTTGGTAAATGGGACAACGTTCTGGACTCAAGATCAACCGGCCCCATTTGGCTACAAGATGCTCGCATCGCGGAGTTAATGATCGAGAGTATGTATTATCGTGATGGGCAAGTTTATGATTTAGAGGCATTTTGTGTGATGCCTAATCACGTTCATATGGTTTTTACACCGTTACCAGATACTTCCAAAACGGAGACCGATGAAAAAAGTTATCATGCTCTGCCAGCTATTATGCACTCGCTCAAACTTTACACCGCCGGGCAGGCCAATAAAATTCTCGAACGCGAGGGGAATTTTTGGCAGCATGAGAATTATGACCACGTCGTGCGTGACGAGGCAGAGTGGCGACGTATTGTTGAGTATGTGTTGAACAATCCGGTAAAAGCTGGATTAGTTACCAATCAAAATGATTGGCTATGGAGCTACTGTAAATATCTGTAGCGCAAATTGCTAATTTGCGCCAGAGTCCTCTGTAACCCCAAAATGCGTTGCTAACTCGCGTCGGAACAAATCAGCGATTTGTTCTACATCTTGTCGCGCACGTTGCTAACTTGCGCCGGAACAAATCAGCGATTTGTTCTACATTTTTCTGTGGAGGTTGTTATGAAAAAAAACTTATCCATACTCTGTCTTCTCTGTAGCTTCATCACTGCGGCCTGCGCGTCAGCCCCGCCGCCGGAGCCGACCGCCGCCGTCCGCTTCGTGACCGTCACCCCAGCACCACCGACGACTTCTACACCAACCCCCACCCCCCCCACCATCCCCACGCTACGTGATGTCGCCGCCGAGGCCGGTCTCGATTTCCGGCACGGCGCGTTCCGCGAGTCGCTGGCCGAGGATCCGGTGGCGATGATGGGCGGCGGGCTGTGCTGGCTGGATGTTGAGGCCGATGGCTGGCTTGATCTGTACGTGGTCAATAGCCATTCGCTTCACGAAGTGGAATTGTGGCAAAACGAGGGCGGCCTGCCAAGTAACGCGCTCTTTCGCAATCAGGGAGACGGAACCTTTGAAGACATCAGCGCGGCCAGCGGCACGGACTTGGCTCTGCGGGGCAACGGCTGTATCGCTGGAGACATCGACCAGGATGGGGACAGCGACATTTACATCACCGCCGATGGGCCGAACAAGCTGCTGCTCAATCAAGGGGACGGCACCTTCCGCGAGGGGGCCGAAGCGGCCGGGGTGGCCGCCGCCGAGTGGAACAGCGCCGCCGCGATGGGAGATGTCAACGGCGATGGTCTGGTCGATCTGTACGTGGCCAGCTTCATCGACCTGGACAAAAAAATCCCGGAGCCGATTGGCCTCTTTCCCCAGGATTATTACGGCCTGGCGGATCATCTCTACCTCAATCAGGGGGATGGCACGTTCAGGGATGTGGCCGCCGAGGTTGGGCTGACGGATGAGGAGCGGGGGTTGGGGGCGCTGTTCAGCGACTTTGACCGGGATGGTGACCTCGACCTGTATGTAGCCAACGACGGCCAGCCCAACCGCCTCTATCGTAACGACGGCAGCGGGCGCTTCACCGAGAACTCGCAGGCGCTCGGCGTCGATGACCGGGGCAGCGGCATGGGCGTCGGGGCCGGGGATTACAACGGCGATGGCTGGTTCGATGTGGTCGTCACCAATTTCGACAAGGAGTACAATGCCCTTTACCGGAACGACAGCGGCCCGGCCAGCGATCTGGCTTTTGAGTATGCTACCTTCAAGATGGGTATCCAGGGCTTCGGCCAGAACCAGACCGGCTGGGGCGTGACCTGGCTCGATCTGGATTTGGATAGCCATCTCGATTTGCTGACCGTCCAGGGCAAAGTGCCGATCACCGATTTGGCTGCCGACGGCGAGCCGATTCGCTTCTACCACAATCGGGGGGACGCCACCTTTTTCGATTTCAGCCGCCAGATCGGCGCTCAAGAGATCGGGCCGCAGATTGCGCGGGGGCTGGCGGCGGCGGATTATGACAACGATGGCGATATGGATGTAGCCGTGGCTACCATCGGCGGGCCGCTGCTGCTGCTCCAAAACAGCGGCGCGAGCGGCAACTGGCTGACCGTGGACCTCGCTGATTTCGCACCGGGTACGCGCCTGACGGCCACCCTGCCTGATGGCCGCACCTTGACCCAGGAGCTACGCTGCGGCAGCAGCTACCTGGCCTCGGAGGATCCCCGTTTTCATCTCGGCCTGGGCGCGGCGGAGCAGGTGAGGCTCGACATTACTTTGCCGGATGGGGAGATGATAGCCTTCAGCGAGGTGGCTGCGAACCAAATCTTTAGGGTAACGACTTCCAGATAATCCAATTAGGCTAATCAATGGAGATAGCAATGAAAAAAATCTGTGTCATCGGTGTTGAGATGGATTTGGGACAATCTCGGCGAGGGGTAAATATGGGGCCGAGCGCCTTATGGAGATTGTTGCCGATTGTGCCTGTGTCGGCTCGGTCGATGTGGTCGAGATCAACCCCATTTTGGACACCCGCAACCACACCGCCAAAATCGCCACCAAGTTGTTGGCATCGCTGCTGGGCCAGTCGATTTTGTAGATGGCTATAATTCTGTTGATTATGAGTTACGCAGTTGTGACGCTTGAAGAGGGTTTGTAACCCTCGAATACGGCGGTTGCAAACCGCCTGCGAGCCAACTGCGTAAGTTCTTAGGAGTTACGCAGTTGAGCGACAAACGCATCCTGAGTAGGCGGTAGCCGTATCGAAGGGTGTCGTTTGGAGCGGCTGCACCCCTCGATACGCCCTTAAGGGGCTACTCGGGATGCGAACTGCGTAACTCCTAGTTCTATTGATATTTGCCTATTTTGCCCGCTGCGTGCCCGCAGGGTGGAGCGAAGCGGTCGAAATTGGCCCAAAAGTCCATCCGGCGGCGTAGGGGCGAGATGTGTGTTTACAAAAGTAGTCTCAATTTGAGATCGGCGGAATTTAGTTTTCGTCAAATTTGGTGGTATGATGGCGGGCATCATATGCCGGAAGAGGAGATCAAGCCCGATGTCCATGACCAAAGTTATCGTTGTGATTCTTGGCCTTTGCCTGTTGAGCGTTGCCGCCTGTAGCCAGGCCGCCGGCCCGGTCGAGGCCAACCTCGACGCGCCTTTTACACTGGCTCTGGGCCAGAGTACCAGCCTGGATAACGAATTATCCGTCACCTTCAACGAGGTGACGGCGGACAGCCGCTGTCCCCGCCAGGTCACCTGCGCCGAGGCTGGCTTTGCCCGCGTCCTACTCGAAGTCAGGCTTGGGGATGACGAAGCCTTAACCTATGAATTGAACACCGAACCACAGTTTGAGCTGGATGAGATTACCCACGGCCCTTACACGATCCAACTGGTGGAGTTGGCCCCCTACCCCGAAACAGCGGAGGAATTAGCTGCGCTGGATGCGTACAGGCTGACCCTGGTCGTCTCTAAAAATCAGTAGCACGCAGCACCCTAAGTAAACCGAGATACGAAAACGGGTCATAGGTGTCTCCTTACTTTTCTGGAATTTCTTAACGTTTGGGGCTAATGAGCGCTACTTACATCGTAAAAGAGATTTGCACCACGTCACGCCGAACGAGGTGAGGAGTTTCCAGGTTCAGCAAAAAAGATAGGCAGCCTGCCTGGAAATGCCCCATTCCGTCCTCGCTTGGAATGACATAAAAATCTTTTTACGTTGTACGAAACTCATCCGGTTGAGAAGAACTACGGCAGCAGGTTCAGATTATCGTCTAATTCACGATCTTTGTATTCGCGGCCCTTGTCGGGGTTGGGGTCTTTGACCAGGCCGTAAATTTGCCGCCCTTCGTGATCCTCCGGCAGATATTCGGTGACGGGCAGGCCATCTTCGGTCACGAAGAGCAGGCAGTGGCAATATTTCCACTTCTTCATTTCGTTGCAGGCGCAAAACCAGCGGCGGCTCTTGATCTCTTCTTCTTTATCGGGATAAAAATTACAGGGACACAGGGGACGTTTGAGGGTATCCATATGGTGGGCCAGGCCCAAAATTACGCCTTCGGTCACATCACGATCCGGGTGGAAATATGTGCCGCTTTTCTCGGCATACTTCTCCGCATAATTCCACATTTTCTTCATATTTTTATCGCTTGGCTGCTCCACAAAATTTCTCCTAATTATTTCTCTTGCTGTTTTCGATATTCGGCCAGGGCATTTTCTTCATCCCAGGTTGCATCCAACTCCTTAGCAATGGCTGAAGCGACTTCCGAGGCGGCTCCATCCCGCTCTTGCTCCTTACCCCACTTGAACATCGAGGTATAAGCGGCGGCGCTCGATTGCCCGGCCCGTTGCGTGGCCCGTTCGACCGCTTCCTGAAAACGGGGCGGTAAATTTTCTCGAACCGTGCCATTAACATCGGTGGCTTTAACCCCCAATGGAATATGTTCCCAATACAAGATTTGATATCTTGCCATAACAACCTCCTTGGATCGGCATCTTTTCTAATTTATGCAACTTCTCGTCCGCTGTATAGACCAGATCCCTACTAAATATAGATCGTTTCCCCTATTTTCGGCTTTTATCACACTATATCTAGTAGTAAACTTTGTATTTGTGGTCATTTTAGTCTATTATGCTCAGGCAGTTTTAGTGTACACTTTCCACCCCAAAATTGCAACTCTTTTCACCATATTTACCTAGAGAGAGGGATTACTTATGGCTTGGTATCTGTATCTGGCTGTCATCGTCGCCGGGTTTGGCGCGGGCTTCATCAACACGCTGGCGGGGAGCGGCTCCTTGATTACATTGCCGCTCCTGATTTTCCTGGGGCTGCCGGCCAATGTGGCCAACGGCACCAACCGGGTCGGCGTACTGTTCCAAAACATCACCTCGGTCGACAGTTTCCGGCGACGCCAGATGCTCGATTGGCGGGGCGGTTTTCTGCTGGCCGTGCCCGCTATTGCCGGTTCGATCCTCGGCGCTCAGATCGCCGTTAATTTGGACGAGGAGATGATGCGCCGCACCATCGGCGGGTTGATGGTGGTTATGTTGATTGTCATCCTGGTGCGGCCCAACCGCTGGCTGCAAGGCCGCCCCGACGCGCTGCAAAAACGACCCGGCTGGGGCCAGATGGCCCTCTTCTTTGCCATCGGCATCTACGGCGGCTTTATCCAAGCCGGGGTGGGCGTTTTTCTGCTGGCCGGGCTGGTCTTGAGCATCGGCTACGACCTGGTCCGGGCCAACGCCGTCAAAGTGTTGATTATCCTCTGCTTTACCCTGGCCGCCCTGGCTGTTTTCGTTTATAACGATCAGGTGTGGTGGGGCTTTGGCCTGCTGCTGGCCATCGGCAACGCCGTCGGGGGCTGGGTGGCCGCTAAAGTGGCCGTGGAGCGGGGGGCCGCCTTCGTTCGCTGGCTGCTGATTGCGGTGATCGTCGTTTCGGCCGCCCAACTGTTGGGGCTGTTTCAATGGATCGGGCGTTTATTTTGACCAGCTTCACGATTAATGCTTCAAGACACGCGACCCGGATCGAATAATTTTTAGATGGTAGTCGGGGTCGTGACAAAGTTGGCCTGATGCCGGGAAAGAAGTATAATGGCGGTTCTCTATCTTCTGGAACCAGAAAGGCCTGATTTTTAGGAGGAATGTATGCAACCCGCCCAACGGCTCGCCACCTTAACCGAGTCGGTCATCCGGGATATGACCCGGCTGGCCTTGCAGCACGAGGCGATTAACCTATCACAAGGCTTTCCCGACTTCGACCCGCCCCAGCCGGTGGTGGAAGCCGCCGCCCAAGCCCTGCGAGAAGGGCATAACCAATACACGATCACCTGGGGCATTCCGCCACTGCGGGCCGAAATCGCAAAAAAATATAACAAATGGTACGGCATGGAGGTTGACCCCGACACCCAGATCACCGTCACCTGTGGCGTCAGCGAAGCGATCATCGCCGCGCTGATGGCTACGGTCAACCCCGGCGATGGGGTGATTATTATCGACCCTTCTCACGACAATTATTTGCCAGGCGTGACCTTTGCCGGGGGCCAACCGATCTGGGTATCGCTGCGACCGCCCACCTTTGATCTGGATGAGGCTGAACTGCGGGCGGCCTTTGCCCAAAAACCGCGAGCCATTCTGCTCAATACCCCCCAAAACCCCAGCGGGCGGGTCTTGAGCCGGGAACAGTTGCAGGTGATCGCCGATTTGTGCATCGAACATGAGACCATTGCCATCACCGATGAAATCTACGAACATATCCTGTATGATGGACGGGAAC
>CAZWZZ010000015.1:9799-22221 GCA_964638395.1 uncultured Caldilineaceae bacterium | reverse complement strand
TAGGCGGTAGCCGTATCGAAGGGTGACGTTTGGAGCGGCTGCACCCCCTTCGACACTTCCTACGGTCGCAGGACGCGGCCTCGATACGCCTTTTCAAGGCCACTCGGGATGGGAACCGCGTAACCCCTAACAGGCTGCCTAAACCTAAATTTCGTATCTTAGGAACCGGCCTTCCGCACCTCAAATTAGGGGTTGAGATAATAAGGCACGGGACGGAAATAACTTGTGCCTTTCAGGTCGCTGAATTGGTAATTAGTAATTACAGATTGAATTACCAAGCCAGATTGCACAAGTTGTTAAATTCCCGTTCCTGAAGGCCCGCCGGCGGATGAAACTCTAGCGCCTGCTCCCCTCGGTGTCTCACTTCTCGCTCTTGTTCAGGGCCACGCCAATGGCCAGGGCCGCCCCCAAAAAACAGCCGAGGGCCGCCAGCCAGGAGCGGCGCAGGGCGAAAATCAGGCCGACCGCAGCCGAGACGCCGCCCAGCCTGAGGTTGGTCTGTCGCACCACCTGATCGGCGGCTTCCGGCTGCTGGCCCCGCTCGACCAGCGTCCATTTGAGCAACACGCCGCCGTCAATGAAGGGAAAGGGGAGCAAGCTGCCGAAGCCCAAACCGCTGTTCATCAACCCGGATAGGATAGCCAGCGTCCGCAAGGCCGAACCGGCCTGGGTGAAGGGCCACAGCAGCAGACTGACCAGACCGGCTCCGATGCTGGCAATCGGCCCGCCGACAGCCCGCAGGCGATGGGCCGTGGGGGAAACGTCGTTGTCCTCGTAGAGCGTCCGGGGCAAGGGGGCGGCCAGATAAAATTCATCCATCGGGGCCTGGGCCATGCGGGCGCTTATGATGTGGCCGATGGCGTGAACCGCGTCGGCCAGTAAATAAGCGACTGTCCCCAACAAGCCATCTCTGAGACGGATAGGCCAGGATCGCTCCGGGGCCAGCCGCCCGGAGGCCCAGGCCACCCAGCCCAGCGTGGTCAGGGGCGTCATCAGGGCCGAAAGGTCGGCGGTGATGGGTGTGCCTAGTAGCGTGAACAGGTGAGTACCTTTTTTTGTCTTCATATCATTCCCCAGTAGGTTTGTAGAGAAAACAGATAAACAACGTACAAAAGTCGGCGGCTAAGGTAGCCAACTGGCGACAAATAGGCTACCTTCAGTTCATTTTCTTCTGCTTGGCTTGAGGTGAATTTTCGTTTTGCCATACCTCCCTATTGTACGTCTTTTATTCATTTTGTCTATTAATCTTAATACTGTGGAAAATAAGTTTCGTGCGGTTACTACGAACCTGTTAAGACTTTGTTTACGCTGTACTTAAGGGGGGTTGAGTTTAGAAATTTTCTTCAAAGTTCCCAATTTGACAAACCTTAAAAACCAGACTACAATATTCGACTTATAAAAGAACATATATTCTCACTATTCTCAGAAGGGGATAAACAATGTATCAAAAGGTAACAATAGTGGGCAACTTGGGCAATGATCCTGAAATGCGGTATACACAGTCAGGACAGGCTGTGACCAATTTGAGTGTCGCCACCAATCGCCGTTGGACAGGCAGCGATGGTCAACAGCAGGAAGAAACGATTTGGTTTCGAGTCTCGGTTTGGGGCAAACAGGCCGAAGTGTGCAACCAATATCTCAGCAAGGGGCGGCAGGTTCTTGTTGAAGGTCGGTTGACGGCTGATCGAGAGACGGGGGGCCCTCGCATCTGGACCGACCAAAATGGTAATCCCAGAGCGAGTTACGAAATGTCTGCCTTTGAAGTAAAGTTTCTTAGCGGCGGGAGCGGCGGTGGGCGAGATGATAGCTATAGCAGTAGCAGCAGCAGCAATATGGGCGGTAGCCCCGCTGCCTCCGACCCCGGTATTACCGAGGATGAAATTCCGTTTTAGACCGTCGTAAAAATTCGATCTTTATGAAAAATCAATGAACGAACCTTCTTTATTCGTTAGTCGCTCTTGTTGAGGGCGACTTTTTTTGTTAATAATGTTTGTAACTGAGTTGTAACTGGTGCCTGCTAAAATGCGGTTAGGGTGAGGTGGTAAAACAAGACGCCGCTCCGATATTAGCGCAAAGAGGTGAACTTATGAGGACAAAAACGGACGCCGCACAAACATTGATCGAAGCAGGCTGGACCCCAAGAGACGTCAAATTCATTTTAGGGAACGTGCTGGAAACAGAAAAAGTCGGCGATGTTCCTGCCCCTACCCCCTGGTGGTCTTGGGTTGGCGAGGAGTGGTATACAAATGGTTCCCCAATCGTTCCTGATTGGGAAGCCTGGATGGCTGAACAAAGATCGTAACTTGGAACATGGTCGGGATAACAGGAAAATCAACCGGGAGCGCAGTGACTCTGTAGCAAACAAGAACGCCACCTCACCACATCCCGACTCTTCCCCCTAAGAATTATAGGGCGGGTCAAACGTTGACCCGCCCTATTTTTTTATCTATCGTCCGGCAACCCCTGTCGGGCCATTTGAGCCAATCCCTCTAACCAATTTTGATGTTCGCGTAGCAATTCTCTACGCAGATAGAGCCGTCCCAAGCTGGGAATCAGGCCGCTTTGGGTTTCCTCGGTGATGACGTGACAACCGTCGGCGGTCGGCTCGATGACCCAGGCGTGGTAGCCGTAGGCTCCCAGCAGGCCGGTCCCATACCAGGCCAGTTGTTCGTGCGGGCTGAATGTTTTGACGACCGTTTCCACCCGCAGACCAAACGTTTTCCAGGTAAAGTGTGTGTCCGGGCCGAGGTCAGGCCCATCCCCTGCCACAAAGCGGACATCGTGGCAATTGCCATACCATTGCGGCCACCAGGCGGCTCGAATCAGCCAGGCCCAGACGACAGCGGGCTGAGCCGGGATGGTCAGTTCATTGTACGTGTAAACCGGTGCCTCGGACGGACGCAACCCGTCGGGCCAGTTGATTTTGGGGGACGCCACGGGGAACCTCTCTTAATTGTTGTGGAATGATTCAGAATAAGTTGACACTTTTTTACCCGTCAGGTTGAGCAACGTCGTCCCGTAAAACGCAAAACGTGAAACGTAAGCGTTTATTTTGTCAAAATCATTACGTTTTGCGCCTTACGTTTTACGACGTTGTCAAAATTTTTGCGGATATGAACCATCCCACTATTATTTTATAGATCTTCTCGGCTAACCCCGGCAATGGACAGCACGAAATCGGACCCGAAAACCTGGGCCGGGGTCTGGAAGCCGGTGTTGACCTGCCCTGCCAAAATACGGTCTACGATAGCCAGGGCAGTCAGGGCTGTAAAAAGGTAGGCTTCCGGTCCATGTAAGCGGGAGACAGCCCGCTGGCCGTTGACATCTGTCACTTCGCCCCAGACGCGGGTCAGCCCTGTGGCTAATTCTTCATCACTCGGCCCGGCCGGGAGTTGTTTGATGAGCCTGGTCAGCAATCCCTGCACCGGACCGGAACTCCAGAGCCAGCCTAACGTGCCGCTGGCCCGCATCAACCCGACCAAAAAACCGGGAAAGACGCTGTAGGTCTCGATGTTGGGGATGCCGGTGCTGTAGAAGGCAGTCGAGAGATCGCCCCGCCAGGGGTTGAGAACAGCTTTGGTTGGTCCCTGACCGAAATCGATCAGCCGCTGTTTTTCAGCCGGACGGGCCGGGACGAACGCCCCATTGAGGCGAACGCCCCCCGTTTTATGCAAATCCTTGAATAGCGTTCGCAACGTCCCCTGCGAGACGCCCCCCTCGGTCTCGAAGGCCAGCGTCAGGTGCGTGGCCGAGGGCAGCCGTTCCTGGAGATGAGCGGCCATGCAGTCGGTGGGGACGATGCCGAAGCCGACGCCCGGCATGAGCATCACCTCGGCTGCTTTAGCGGCTTCATCTTGCGTGACCAGGGCTTCAAATTCAGGCGCTTCCCCGGCGATGTCCAGATAATGGGTTTTCGTTCGCAGACAGCCCTCGACCAGCGGTTGGGCCGTCCGGGCGAAGGGACCGGCAGTGTTGAGAACGACCGCTACATCGGCCAGGGCCTCGTCCATCGCCGCCGCATCATCCAGGCTGAAAACGTGATACTCGACGCCCCACTCAGTCGCCTGCTGTTTGAGTTTAGCCTCGGTGCGCCCGGCGATGAGGGGGCGTAAGCCTTGACTGAGGGCCTGACGGGCGATCAAGCCGCCGGTGTAGCCGGTTGTGCCGTACAGTAGAAAATTCGCCATCGTCAATGCCCGTTCCCACGCTCTTGCATAGTGCGAACGGTCTGGGTGACAAGATTTCGGGGCAGGAAGCGGGGCGTCAGGGCCAACATCCGGTTCTTGAAGCCGGGGATGACGACCGTTTTATTGGTCATCAAGCCTTGATAGCCCACTTCGGCCACCTCGTCCGAGGTCATCAGTCCGCCCCCACTGACCAATTTCGAGTCCTCCATACTGGCTCTGGCCTGGAAGCCGGACTCGGTCGGGCCGGGACACAGGGCGGTGACCGTCACGCCGGTTCCTTGTAGTTCGTTGGCCAGGGCTTCGGAGAAGGAGAGAACGTAGGCTTTGGTGGCGTAGTAGACGGCCATGAGCGGGCCGGGTTGGAAGGCCGCCGTCGAGGCCACGTTGAGGATTTTGCCCCGTTTCCGGGCCACCATCGCCCGCCCAAAAAGGCCGGTCAGGTGGGTCAGGGTCATCATGTTGAGCTGCATCATCTGCAACTCCCGCTGTAAATCAAGCTCGACAAAGTGGCCGTAGGTGGCAAAGCCGGCGTTGTTGATGAGGATGTCGATGGTTACACCTTCATTTTGCAAGGTCTGGTACAATTCATCAGGGGCGGTGGGGGTGGCCAAATCTTGAGCGATGACTTTTGCGGTGATGCCCTGGTTGTTTTCCAGATCGACTGCCAACTGTTTCAACTTATCCTCGCTGCGGGCCACCAGCACTAAATTATACCCGTTCCGGGCTAAGACCCGCGCAAATTCATAGCCGATGCCACCCGACGCCCCGGTGATGAGGGCGGTCTGCTGTGATGTACTATTCATTGTGTCGTCTCCTCTGATAACTGCTACCTATTTTTCAAGCCCCTTGAGCAACGTCGTTAACGTTGTGAGAAATTCCGTCCTGAAATCGACGGCGAACATCTGTAAATCCGGTTGTTCGGCCAACACCTGCTGCACGATAGGGGCCGGTGCAGCCAGATGTTGCAGGCCGATGACGAGAGCGTGGATGTGTAGCAACAATCGGCGGCCTTGACCCGTTTCTAAAACCGGTAAACAGGCTTCCAGAAGCGCCCCGGTTCGCGTCACGCGCTCGAAGAGCATCTGTTTGAAGGCGAGGGCTGTGGCGGCGTCGATGTTCTGTTCTAAAATGGTGTGCAAAATGGCGATCAGACGCACCAGCGGCGGATGGCGTTCCAGCGCATCGGCCAGCAGCCGGGCCAACGCTGCCGCTGAACAGACCCGCTGCTCACGGCGGATGGCGTCGAGACGGCTATCGACATCATCAAACCAGGCCGTGAATGCCTGCGCCTGAAGGGCCAGAAAGAGGGCCTCTTTGGTGTTGAAGTAGAGATAGACCGTCCCTTTGGCCATGCCGGCCTGTTTGGCCACCTGAGCAATATTGACTGCTTCATAGGCTGTGTCTCGAAACATCTGCCGGGTGATGTCCAGAATGTGTTGGCGGCGCTGTTGCTTCTGTTTGTCGCTAATGGCACGTCGTTTGATGACCATACTGGGTTCCGTTTCGTAACTGACTGCGGGTCAATTATAAATGACTTTGGGTCAGTTGTCAAGAGGCGAAATTTCGTTTCAGGCTTTATTTACAAAGTGGTCGCTTTTGGCTATACTTTTAACCGATTCTGCGTAATTCATTACCCAGCATCCTGAGTAGGTTGGAGCGTAGCGGAGACCGTATCGAAGGGTGCGGGTTGACCCAACATTCATCCCGTTCGCCGCACCCTTCGATACGCGCTCCACGATGTTTCGCGCTACTCAGGATGCTACCTCACGATTTACGCAGAATGGATTTTTAGCGGTTTGGGAAAAGTAATAACGGAGGAGATTGTGGCCGAGCCAAAAAACAATAACCCCCAACCTAACAGGTCGCAAGAAAAACAGCAGCGTTTTTTTGAATTACTACGCCAGGGATCGCAGGCCCTCCAATTGGGGCAAGCGGGCACGGCGGCGGAATTGTTAGAACACGCCCAACAGTATGATCGGGAGCATCCCGATTTGCGGCTCAACCTGGCCGGAGCCTATATTCTTTTGAAAAAGTTTGGGCAGGCGGTGAGGCTGCTGGAGCCGTTGAGCGAGGAGCAGCCCCACAACCCGATGGTTTGGACGAATTTGGGAGCGGCCTATCTGGGCAACCCGGTGCTGGCTAAGGATGAGGATCAACAGCGGGCCATCGCTGCCTTCGAGCAGGCGTTGGCTATCAATCCGGTTACGCCGAATGTGGCCTATAACCTGGGGCTCATTTATGTAGACCGTCAGGAGAAAGCGCAGGCCCTCCATTGGTTTCGGCGGGCGGTACAGGCCAATCCGACCGATCAGGATGCCCGCCATTACATCCAAAAATTGGAGGCAATGTAGCAGGCATTGATCTCCGCAACGCCAATTTTGTGGCCCGGAGCCGCCGGTCCGTGACCAGCGGTCGGCGATCAGTATGAAGCCTGCCTGGGGGAGAGACCGTCTCCGGGCTTAAAGGTTTGATTGACGGAATTTAATGGCGGTACGTTTTGAGCCGCTCCGCTTTTTTGAGACCGAGGCAGGATGATGGTGAAGCGGCTGCCTTCGTTCAGGGTACTCTCGACGGCGATGTTGCCGTTGTGCATCTGTACCAGCCGCCGGATCAAGGCCAGAGTCAGTTTGGTGCCTTCTTGCCGCCGGTTGGCGGCTCCATCCTGTGGCACAAACGGTTGGAACATTTTTTCCAGATCGTTCTTGGAAACGCCGATCCCCGTGTCCCAAATGATAAACTCGATGTGATCGTCATCGGAGTGATTTTGAACGGTCAGCCCGACCTGTCCCTTCTGTGGCGTGAATCTAATGGCATTTGATAGGAGATTGATCAGAATTTGCCGGAGGCGCAACTCATCCGCTTCGATCTGGTCGAACGTTGCGGAGAATTGTGAGGAGAGATGAATCTTTTTAGCGGCCGCCGCCCCGCTGACGAACTCCAGGCTGGCCTCACTAATCTCTTTGATGGACAGTGGGGCGCAATATAAAGCGAGTTTTCCCCCTTCGATTTTAGACAGCTCCAGAATATCATCCATTATTTTGAGCAGTTGCTGCCCACTGTCTTCTATTCGGTGGGCCGTTTTCATCTGTTTAGGCTTCAGCGCCCCATCCACCTCGGCCCGCAAAATTTCGATCTGTTCCAAAATTTTTTGAAGCGGCGGTTTCAATTCCTGGCTCATCGTGGCTAAAAATTGATCCTTGAAGCGCAGTGTGCGGGTCAGTTCGGCGTTGAATTTTCTCAGTTCGGCTGTTCGTTCGACCACCCGCTCGGCCAGCACCGTCCGTTCGTCGGCCAACGCTTGCTCCACCTCTTTGCGGCGGCTGATGTCTGTCATCACGAGGCGGCAGGAGTCGCCGGTATCGTCGAGGTTACTCTCGATTTGGACAAAAGTCGTGGCGGTTTTGGCGGTTTGCAAGGTCAATTCACAGGTTTGGCGGCGATTTGTGAGAAAGACCCGTTCCAGATATTCAAAGAATGTGGAACGACTGTCGGAACTTAAATGAATGAGAAAGGGTCTATTCAGCAAGTTCTCCTTACTCTGGCCCAGCATCTCTGCTCCGGTCAGGTTGAGATCGAGGATAATGCCTCTCTTATCCAGGGTGAGGTAACCAACCGGGGCCAGATTGTACAGATCGAAATATTTTTTCTGGGCCAGTTGCAACATCTCCTGGGTGTGGCGTAGTTCATCATTTTGCAACTCCAGCTCGATTTGGTGGATTTGTAGCTCCTGCAAAATTTGAGGGAGGTCTTTATCTTTAGCCAAATCCTCAACGGGGTACTCTTCATGCAGTAACGCTTCAGCTTTACGACGAATCGACTCATCCATAGTAGGCTTTCTCCTGTTTCAAATTCATATAATCAGGGGGTTTTGGTCATCCTCCGTTTTTGGGTGGTAATATCTTGGGTCAACACCATCCCCGCCGAAATCTCTCCTGACTCATCCTGGATTGGTGTGGTATGGACCAGGAACGTATGCCCGCCATACTCAAATTCAAACGTGGTCACTTCCCCCTCAAGCGCCGCCTTATAAGGGGCCTCCAAGACTTTTAGATTTTCAGGGGCAAAGGCCTCGTAAATGGTTTTATCTTGATAATTGGTCTTGGATAGCCCCAACTCGGCCAAGCCTTGTCCTTCGACCAGGGTAAAGCGCAAATTTTTATCAAAGAGACAGACTAACCCGTGGGGTAAGTTGTGGGCCAGGGCGCGGTACAATTGATCCTGTTGCTTTCGTTCCGTCACATCACGAACGGCGCTCAAAATCAGCAGCCCGGTTTCTGTTTCCAGGGGGCTTAAGCTGATCTCTACCGGAAATTCGGTACCATCCCGGTGGAGACCATACAAGGCCATGCCGCTGTCGAGGGGGCGCGTTTTGGGGTTGGCCAGATACCGATAGCGATACTGATGGTGGGTGCCGTGAAACCGAGTCGGAACCAACATTTCAACCGGCTGCTCCAGCAATGCCTCCCGCTCATATCCAAACAACTTTTCAGTCTGTTGATTAACCAATTTTATCAGCCCGTCCTCATTAACGATTATCATCGCATCAGGGGCGGCCTCCAAAAGCTCTCGGAATTTTTCTTCGGCCCGTCTTTGCTCCGTGATGTCTGTCCCGGAACTCAGCGTGCCCACAATGTTTCCTTCATCATCACGAATGATGGTATTGACCCAATTGATGTACCGCCTTTGACCATCTCGCCGGATTACCGAATTTTCATATTTCCCGACGCTTTCCAACTGGCCATTTACCATTTCTTGGAACACCTCAAAAATCTCATCACGATCATCCGCCGGCAGACAGGTGGCAAACCAATTTCGGCCCAGCAGCTCTTCTTTGCTATAGCCCAATATTTCACAGCCGGCCTGGTTGATGAAGGTCACCTTCCCCCGTTCATCCAGAGCCAGCACCAAAATGCCGACCGCTTCTAAATAGCTGCGGGCCAGATCAATATTGTCAATCAGCAACTCGACCTCTTTGACGGTCGTAATATCGACCAGGGTCAACACCACGCCGTCAAACAGGCTGGCGTGCGTTTGATAGGGAATGGCCTTGATTTGATACCAGGTTCCATGCTCGCTCTGGACATTTTGCTCAACCTCGCTCACCGTCTCCAGGCTACGCCGGGCCATTTGGACCAGATCGAAATTCTTGAGGTCGTGGGTAAAATGGCTGAAGGGACGGCCTACATCCTGATCCAACAAGTTGACCACATCCTGAGCCGCCGGTGTAAATTTACGCAGATGTAGCTCGGAGTCCAAAAAAATGACCCCGACATCGGTATTGCTCAAGAGATTGTTCATATCATCATTCAGGGCGGTCAATTCTCTGATTTTAACTTGATACTCGGTGTTGACGGTCAGCAACTCTTCATTGACCGATTGCAGCTCCTCGTTGGTGCTTTGCAGCTCCTCATTGGCCGCGAGCAGCTCCTCGTTGGTCGCCTGTAGCTCTTCGTTGGAGGTCTCAAGTTCCTCGATGGTGGCCTGCAAATTTTCTTTGGTATATTGTAAATCCTGCTCCAAATCGTGAATACGTTCGGAGGCGCTCTCGTCGATGTCAAAAACTTCGCCGGATGGCTCCGGTTGCTCTGCCGAAGAAGCCGGTTCGAATATAAGCAAGACCTGGCGTTGGTGCGTGTTGGGGTCTCGATAGGGGCGTGCCGTCAGGTTGAGCGGCGGTTGCTTATCATCCTGGAATTTGATATTGCGGTAGATGACCTCCTCATCATCCCGCAGGGTTCGGTGAAGCGCAGTACTTAATGGCATGGAGAGGTCCTCCTGAGCCATCGACAGAAGATTGAAGTTTACCTGATACCCCAACGGAATACGCAAATATTGGTAAATGTCGCCAAAAGCGTGCAGCACGTTATAATTGTCATCGACCACGACGCTGGGCGGCATCACCCGTTCGACGAGTGCCCGCAACGAGGCCTCCCGGCTGCGCCAATCGTCGATGATTTTCGGTTGTTGGTAACGCTGCACGCCAAACACTTCGCGGGTCGTCTGCCTTTGACCAATATCCTTCCCGTAGTCGATCCAGGCCGGTTGTCCCCCTTGACTTTTGTAGATTTTCCATTTGTTATGTTCGCTGTGGAAGGCGGTCACATACTCTCCCACCGTTTCACTGGTTCCCAGTAGCAGATACCCCCCCGGCTTGAGCGAAAATTGAAACGTGGCCAGCACCTTCTTTTGTAGCTCCGGTTGTAAATAGATCAATAAATTGCGACAGGAAATCAGATCTATCTTCGAGAAGGGTGGGTCTTTGATGATATTTTGATGAGCAAAGACGACCATCGACCGTATCTGGCGGGAAATCTCGTAATTTTCTCCCTTCTTGACAAAATATTTTTGGAGCCGCTCCGGGAATACATCGGCCACAATGCTGGCCGGATAGTAGCCCTGGCTGGCATATTCCAACGCCTCTTTATCCAGGTCGGTGGCAAATATTTTGACATCCAGATGGCGTCCGGCCTGCTCCATATATTCTTGCAAAAGAATAGCCAGCGAGTAAGCCTCTTCGCCCGTGGCACAGCCGGCCACCCAAACCCGTATCTGGGCATTGGCCGGTTTATCGGTCAGGAGGATCGGTAATATGTTTTGTTGCAGGTAATCGAAGGCTTCCGGGTCGCGGAAAAAGCGGGTGACGCTGATGAGAAATTCTTTGGAGAGGGCCTTACACTCAGCCGAGGAGCGTTGCAGATAACGCACGTAATCGGGCAGCTTGTCGATCTGGTTGATGCTCATCCGCCGTTCGACGCGCCGGATGATGGTGTTCGGTTTATACCCGGTGAAATCGACGCCATTTTCTTTCTGGAGGACGGCAAACAGCTTGCCCATCATATCCTCGTTGTCGATGATCTTGGGCCTGACCAGCGGATCGACCGCCAGCCGGGGATGGCGTACATAATTTAGCAAACTGGTGGGCATAGCCTCCGGGGAGAGAATATAATCGACCAGTTGGGTGGCGACGGCGCTGCGGGGCATGCCGTCAAATTTTGCCGTCTCATCCTGGGCCATGACCATGCCTCCCACCTCTTTGATGGTGCGGATACCCCGCGTGCCATCGCTGCCGGTGCCGGACAAAATAATGCCGATGGCCCGCTCCCCTTGATCCTCGGCCAACGATTGCAAGAAGATGTCGATGGGCATATTGAGGCCCCTGGAGCGGTCATAATCAACCAGATAGAGCTTCCCCTTGAAAATGGTCATATTTTTGCGGCGCGGCAAAAGATAGATGCTGTTCGAGGCGATGGTCATGCCATCTTCCGCCTCATACACCGGCATCGGCGTATGTTTGGAGAGTAGCTCGACCATATGGCTTTTGTAATCGGGCGATAGATGCTGAATAATCACAAACGCGATATTGCCATCCGACGGCATCGTGCTAAAAAATTTTTCCAGAGCCTCCAACCCGCCCGCCGAAGCGCCAATCCCAACCGTATAAAATTTTGTTTCTGACGAGGTCTCCATAGTTTTATGTCCTTACTGTTGTCGTTCGCTCACATCCCGAATCGTGCTGGAAACCATCATGCCCTCTTCGGTTTCCAGGGGGTTTAAACTGATTTCCGCCGGGAATTCATACCCCTCTTTGTGTAAACCGTATATCTCCAAACTGCTGCCCATCAAGCGAGTTTTAGGGGCCTGGAAGTAGCCGTTCAGGTGACGACGGTGCGTCGTCCGCAACCGTTCGGGAATCAATAGCTCCAGCGGTTGCCCCAGTAATTCGCTGCGCGTATAGCCAAACAGTGACTCGGCCCGACCGTTGACCAGCACAATCTCCTCTGCCTCATCAATAATGACGATGGCATCCGGCGCATTTTCCACCAGCCGCCGGAACTTCTCCTCTGCCCAACGATGTTGGGTGATGTCCACGCCGGAACTGAGCGTGCCAATGATCTGCCCCGCCTCACCTTGGATCGTCGTATTGTACCAGTCCATCAGCCGTTTTTGCCCATCACGCCGCACAATTGGATTTTCATAATGGCGCACGGCTTTCATCTCCCCGGCCATTACTTTCTCGAAGACCGAGGTCACATCCGCTCGATGTGGCTCCGGCGTGCAGGTAGTCACCCAATTTTTGCCCAACAGGTCATTTTTGCCTGAATACCCTAAAATTTGACAGCCGGCCTGGTTGATGAAAGTGATGGTTCCCTGTTTGTCCAGAGCCACAACTAAGATATTGATGGCGTCCAAATAGCTCTGCGCTCGATCCATATCGGCTATGGTCAATTTGGCCTG
>CAZWZZ010000015.1:0-9699 GCA_964638395.1 uncultured Caldilineaceae bacterium | reverse complement strand
AAAATCGTGCCCACCTCCGTATTGCTCAACAAATTATTCATATCATCATTAAGGGCCGTCAACTCCCTGATCTTGACCTGGTATTCGGTGTTGACCGTCAGCAATTCCTCATTGACAGATTGTAGCTCCTCATTGGTGCTTTGCAACTCCTCATTGGCGGCCAGCAGCTCTTCGTTGGTGGCTTGCAGCTCTTCGTTCGCCGTTTCCAGCTCCTCGATGGTCGCCTGTAGATTTTCCTTAGTATATTGCAACTCCTGCTCCAGATCAAAGATACGTTGGCTGGCACTCTGGCTGGCGTCAAACACGTCGCCGATGACCGGTCGCTCGGCCTCCGGCAGCACCGGCTCGAAAATGACCAGAATGAGGCGTTGGTGGCTGCTATGCTCCCAAAATGGGCGCGTAATCAGGTTGATCTGGCTGGTGCTGCCATTATTGTGGAGGGTGATGTTGCGGTGGATGACTTCCTCCCGCTCCTGGGCCGTGCGATGGAGCGCAGTATTCAAGGGCAGCGACAGCTCTTCCCGAACCATTTTTAACAAATTGAGGCTGACCCGGTAGCCGACCGGCGCTTCCAGAAATTGGCGCACATCGCCGAAGCCGTGAACCAGCATATAACTATCGTCGATGACCACACAGGGCGGCAACACCTGCTCCACCAGACTGCGTAAGACGGTGTCGCTGCTGCGCCAATCATCCGTGACCTTGGGCTGGCGATAGCCCCGGACCTTGACCGAGGGCACCGGTTTCTTCTTTTCCGTATCATCATCATCGTCGCCGTCGTCATCAACCTGGGTATGGCCCAGCAGCGGTGTTTGGCCCCCCCTATGCTGAAAAATTTTCCACTTATTATGTTCGCTCCGAAAGGCCGAGGCAAATTCGCCGACCGTTTCGCTACTCCCCAAAAATAGATAGCCGCCCGGCTTGAGGGCAAACTGAAAGGTATTCATAACCTTCTTCTGGAGTTTGGGGTTCAGGTAAATCAACATATTGCGGCAGGAAATCAGGTCTATTTTAGAGAAAGGAGGGTCTTTGATCAGATTTTGGTGGGCAAAGACGACCATCGTCCGCACCTGCCGCAAGATTTCGTAGGTGTCCCCCTTCTTGACGAAAAATTTACGCAGCCGTTCCGGGGAGACATCGGCGGCGATGCTTTCGGGATAGGCCCCCAGGCTGGCAAACTCCAGCGCCTCCTTATCCAGGTCGGTGGCAAACACCTTCACATCCAAAAAGCGGCTCGTCTGCTCCATATACTCCCGGAAAATCATCGCCAGCGAATAGGCTTCCTCGCCGGTGGAACAAGCCGTGACCCAGATACGCAACTGGGCCTTGTTCGGTTTATCCCCGAATAGAACCGGCAAGATTTTTTGTTGCAGAAAGTCGAAGGCCTCAGGGTCGCGGAAAAAGCGGGTGACGCCGATCAGAAATTCTCGGTACAGTGCCCGGCTCTCTTTGCTGGAATGTTGCAGAAAATCGACATAATCGCCCAAATTCTCGATCTGGTTGATACTCATCCGCCGCTCGATGCGGCGGACGATGGTGTTGTTTTTATAGCCGGTGAAATCAACCCCACTCGCCTGCTGCACCAGCGCAAACAGTTTGCCCATCCGATCCTCATCATTGGCGATGGCCGGCTTGATGGTCGGGTCGGTGGCCAGACAGGGATGTTTGACATAACTCATCAAGCTGGTCGGCATCTCTTCGGGCGGGGCGATATAATCGACCAGTTGGGTGGCCACCGCGCTGCGGGGCATCCCGTCAAACTTGGCCGACTCATCCTGGGCCATGACCATCCCCCCCATCTCTTTGATGGCCCGGATACCCCGCGTGCCGTCGCTGCCCGTGCCGGATAGGATAATGCCCACCGCCTTCTCCCGCTGATCCTCGGCCAACGATTGCAGGAAAATATCAATGGGCAAATTGAGACCCTGCGTCCGGTCATAATCGACCAGATAGAGCTTTCCTTTGAAAACCGTCATATTTTTACGCCGGGGCAGCAGATAGATCGAGTTCGGCTCGATGAGCATGCCATCGCCGGCCTCGTAGACCGGCATAGCCGTATATTTAGATAGCAGCTCGACCATATGACTCTTATAATCCGGCGACAGATGTTGAATGACAACGAAGGCAATATCTCCATCAGAGGGCATATTGCTAAAAAATTTTTCCAGGGCTTCAAGCCCTCCGGCTGAGGTGCCGATACCAACGATATAAAAGTCTTGTTGATCAGCGGTCATTTCAAGCTCCCTCGTAGTTAAGAGAAATAAAACTTTCGTAACTATTTAGCAGCCTCCCCAAACGATCACTTTTCGCGGGGATTTGGGGATTAGGGGATAAATTCTTAGATAAAATCCCCAAATCTCCTAATCCCCGCTATGAAATCGCTGTTTTTAGGACAACGGCTGAATAGATACAAATTTTCAATCGCCCCGATTATATCACAGGACGGGATAATTGAGATACTTGCCTAAATAAGTGGCGAATGTTAGACTCAACATCCGGCCTGGTTGAAATGAGCGTGACACCGGGCCACCCGTAAAACGGAAAACGAAAGGATTTTTGAACAGCCCAATGGCCGTGCAAACCGACGTTACCCCCACTGAACGCCCTGAACAGCGGCTCACCCCTGATCTTTTACGCCGGGTGAAGCCTGGCCTGCTTGTTCTCGGTTTGACGATTTTGTTGGCCGGGGGGTATTGGTTGACCGTTCAACCGGCTTCGGTCATGGTGACGGGGCCAAACGACGCAGTAGGCCACCAACGCCACCCCGTCGGCGGAGTGTTGAGCTACCTCGGCGTAAACTTGTCCCCGGTTGACCGGGGCATACCGCCCCTGACCGCTCCGCCGGGCGCAGGGGAGAGCATCGCCGGGCCGGTCGCTCGACCGGTCATCCTCCGGGATGGTCGCCTGCGTAGCACCTTCTACACGACCCAACCCACCGTGGGGGAGGCTTTGCTGGAGCAGGAGATCACCCTTTTCCTGGGTGATAAGGTCACGCCCGGTCTGGGCACGCCTCTCTCGCCGGGGCTGCGGATTTTCATCGAGCGCTCTGTGCCGTTGACGATTGTGGCCGATGGCCGGACCATCCCCACCCGCACCCGCCAGGAGACCGTCGGCGCGGTCTTGGCTCAGGAGGGTATCGCCCTGATGGGCCAGGATTTCAGCCGCCCCCCCGCCGCGCAGCCTGTCGCCGCCAACGACACCATCGAGGTGATCCGTGTGCGGGAGGGCATCGAAATCGAGCAGGAGGTGATCGACTTCGAGACGGAGTGGGTGGCTGATGAGACGCTGGAGCTGGATCAGCAGGAGATTCGGCAGGCCGGGGCGATGGGCGTTATCAAGACGCGCACCCGCGTCCGGTATGAAAATGGGCAGGAGATATGGCGCGAGGTTGAAGATGAGTGGCTCGATCAAGCGCCGCAGGATCGCGTGGTGGCCTACGGCACGAACGTCATCATCCGTACATTGGAGACCGGCAGCGGCCCTATCGAATATTGGCGCAAAATCCCGATGCTGGTCACCGCCTACAACGCCGCCAACGCCGGCAAGCCGTCCGACCATCCCCGGTACGGGATCACTCGCAGCGGCCTACGGGCCGGGCGGGGCATCGTCGCCGTCGATACCCGCGTCGTGCCCTTGATGACCGAGTTATATATTCCCCAGTATGGTCAGGCCGTGGCCGGTGACACCGGCAGCAGCATTTTGGGCAAGCATATGGATTTGGGGTATGATGATGACGAGCCGCTGCCGACCATCTACGAATGGCGGAATGTGTACGTCCTGACGCCAGTGCCGCCCGCTTCCCGGATTCGGTACGTGTTGCCGCAGTGGCCGCAGCGATGAGCGGAGGGGATGATTGGCGCAAGGGCAGTTTGGGAGAGGGGGGTTGAGCTTGACTTATAAGGTGCTTGGCTGAGGTATATAACGCCGCCAATAACGCGCCGAAAGACTCCGTCGCAAAAAGGCGCGTCCTGCGGTCTAGCCACATATCACTTTTGCAAACGACCGCCTCATTTGACTACCCCCACCCGGACATAAATGATCCGGGCTACCCCTTCGGCAGCACCGGATCAATCCGGTTTTTCCGATGAAACCCCATTGATGGGGTGCAGTTGAGTAGCTCGGCGAGCCTGTCCTGAGCTTGTCGAAGGGTTCATCGCCGAGCGAGGGCTGGTAATCGCAGAGGGTCGGGGCAAAGTGATAGGTAGCTAGGACATAGCTTGCTTATAATTCTGGTAGCCCGCTGGATCGTAAAAAGATTCTTCAACGATAATCTCCACCGTTGTTGACCGAACATTCCGTTTTGGATTGACCCGGTAACGAACCCCGACCAGGCGCGAGTAGACACCCCCATTATAACTTCACGCCAGCCAATTGTCTACCCCAAAAACCCAGATCCAAACCTGCAACCACGCTGCTTGCAAAAAAAACGCCATCGCACTATTTAATGCGATGGCATTTCTCAAAATGTGGCGTTACTGCGGCTAACCTGCCAACGTACCGCAGCGCATCGGCCCGTTACTCGGTGTAGAGCGTTTCCGGTTGGGACAGGTCGGTAGCGTCGGCCTCCGAGACGGTATCGTTGAAAAGAACCACACGGTCGAGCGCAAAGCCATCGGAGCGTCCCGAAATTTCCAGGATGTAAAGACCAGGGTCGTCAAACTCCACAAAAACGTCGTGCCCGTCGTTGTCGTTGGTGGCGGCTCGCCAATGCCAACCATCCGGTCGACTCAAGTACACCTTGAGCCAGTTGTTCGCGCTGGCCCCTTCGGGGTTAGGGGTCAAGCCGCTACCTCTGGGGTAGACAATGCTTGTTCCCTTCTCGCCATACCAGTTGCCGGCGGGTACATTGGGGAAGCGGGCCCAGGCGTCGTTATGCTCGGTGGCGATGGCGGGGATGTTCTGGCTTCGCCATAGGAAGCGATATTTACCCGGTGTGTTAATTTGCATTTTGAACGTCATCGTCCCCTCGTTCGGTTGGCCGAACAAGTCGTTTCCGTCCCACTCGTAGTAGGAGCTAGAAGAGCCATTACCCGGCTTCTCGACCCAAGCGCCCTCGGCACTTGTCTCGGGCGTGACAGATTCGATCTCCATAACGACCAGGCCGTTCTGTTCCTCGAATTGAGGCGGCCCTGTGGGGTCGGTGCAATCGGTTTGCTCATTCGATGTATCTTGTCTACCGTTGCTGGCACTGTTGTTGTATAGGATGATACGGTCTAGCGCAAACTCTGTGGAGCGGGCCGAGATTTCCATCGTGTACACGCCCGGCGTGTCAAACGCCACCTTGATGTCATGATCGTTGTTGCCGGTGCGGGTGCGCCAACTCCACTGATTTCGTTGGGTCGTCAACGTGTTGAACCAGCCATCTGCTGAACCATCGAGGGTGGGTGTCAAATTCTCCGTATTGCCTATGGGATAGGAGTCTTGACTTCGATCAGCTCTGTTTTCTGCGTAAAAATCCTCTGCCGGGACATCGGGGAAGCGGACCCAGACGCTATTGTTCTCGGAATTTGAGGTACTGGGGATGTTGTACCCTCGCCACTCAAAGGTATACGTGCCGGCTGAATTAATTTTGATTTTGTACGTCAGCACCCCCTCGCCCGGTGTATCGAGCAAATCGGTTCCGGTCCACTGGTAGTAGCCGGTGCCGGTATAATCAGCCACCGCCGTCTCCTCCACCCAGGCGCCTTCGCTACTGGTGGTTGGTGTGACAGCCTCAGTTTCGATAATGACAAGCCCTTCATCATCCTCGAATTGGGCATCGCTACATGAGACTGGGCCGGGGGTCGGATCGGACGTTGTATTATTGCTAGATATGAAAGGTAAATAGATGAAAGTATCTGTGAGGGGTTGGGTAACGGGGATGTTCATTGGTACGTGGAAGCCGGTGTGGCGCGAGGGTGTTGATGGCCCCTCGGCGGCTCTGGCTTGCGTCATCGAATAGCCGGCGATGCTGAACAAAGTGACAAAGGTGAAAATCGTGAGCAATTTGAACAGGGCGTGTGGATGTTTGACAGACATAGAGACCTCCAGTCGTCGTTAAGGTGAATGTGGTGTTGGTTTGTCAGTCTCAGTGGATGCAAATTTGACGCTCGGAAGGGGGTTTGTAACCCCGACCGCCGGTTGCAAACGGGCTAGAAGCGCAAGAATCTGGATGTACTGATCTGATATTCGATTGGGGTTGAAGGTACTGAAACGGCAATGTCTCCAGCTAAATTATATCACGGTTATGGTTGAAGTCACTTTAAAATGTTAAGATCAACCTTAAAATCATCTGCGAGGAAGGAAGTGAGTCCCAAAAACCCCGGCCCAAATCTGAGGGATTGTTTAAAAACTCTTCCAGAGTCCACAGATAGACACAGATTGTCACTGATAGTATCAAAATTTTGATAAAAATCTGTGAATATCAGTGTAAATCTGTGGACAACTCCGTAAACGGCCATTTTTAAAACAGCTTCAGAGACCACCCTGCTTGCAAAAATGAAGGGGGGCGGGTAAAGTGCAGCGTAGAGGAGCGAGAGGAGACAATTTGAAAGCAACTAATTCACAATCTATCGTTGCGTTACTCAAAAAATACGGCCTGCGCCCCCGCAAAGGGTTGGGCCAAAATTTCCTGATCGATCCCTTTCACCTCGACAAAATCATCGCCGCGGCCGAGTTGACCCCGGCTGACCTCGTTCTGGAAATCGGCCCCGGCCCCGGTAGCCTGACTCGCCTCCTGGCCGAGGCCGCCGGCCACGTCATCGCCGTCGAACTCGACCCGGCCCTGGTCAACCTCCTCCGCCAAGAGTACGCTTACCTGAAAAACCTGACCATCATCGAAGCCGACATCCTCGAAACCGACATCCAAGACCTCCTCGATCCCCACGCCCCCACTCCCCCACTCGCCTCATCTCCCAATCTCCCAATCCCTCAATCTCCCAATCTCCCCATCTCCCAATCCCTCAATCTCCCAGTCTCCCCATCTTCCACCCCCTTCAAAGTCGTGGCCAACCTGCCCTACTACATCACCTCCGCCGCCATCCGCCATCTGCTCGAAGCAACGCCCCAACCCCAACGCCTGGTCTTTACCCTCCAAAAAGAGGTCGCCCGGCGGATCGTGGCCGAACCGGGCGACATGAGCATCCTGGCCGTGAGTGTCCAATTGTATGGGCGGGCGGAGCTGGTTCACCACATCCCGGCGGGGGCCTTCTATCCGCCGCCCAAGGTGGACTCGGCGGTGGTGCGGATTGATACCTATGACCAACCACCGATCCCCGTGGCTGATGTCGAGCAATTTTTCCGGGTGGTCAAGGCCGGGTTTGGACAGAAGCGGAAGCAGTTGAAAAATTCGTTGAAATCCGGGCTGCCCCACGCCGCCCAGGCTATTACCGGGGCGCTGGAAGCGGCCGGTATTGATCCCAAACGGCGGGCCGAAACGTTGAGTTTGGCGGAGTGGGGGCGGCTGGCCGAGTGTTTACATAGCGCATGAAACAATGTATGCTTCACCTGTAATCCAGCCACTATCCTCCCAATACCGCCGCAATCTTTTCCAACATCTCATTCGTTCGACCCTTGACAAAATAATCGGCCGCACCGTGATCGATGCACAGCTTGGCCGTTTCGACTTCATCCCAGGCCGAATTAATGACAACCGGCGTCTCCGGTGTCTCGACTTTGAGCGTATCCAACAGTTCCAACCCGGCATATTTGGTTTCCTGGCCGGAAAAGTCGGGCATATTCAAATCGAGGATAATCAAATGAAAGGGCGCATCGGCGGCCTGAGCCTGTCGGACCTGCTCCAGCGCCGTGACGTTGCCCTCCGCCGTTTCAACCTCATACCCTTCCCGCAGCAACGTTTTAGCCACGCTCCGCAGCAAATTCGTTTCATCATCAACCAACAAAATTCTAAGTTCCTCATCCATACTGTCGTTATCCCCCTTAGCTCTGGTTAGACCGGATCGAATGAAGCGCCACTTTGACTTCGGTTAACAATCCGGCACGGGTGTAGGGTTTGGGGATGAGGTTGTGGATGCCAAGCAGCTTACGCTCTTTAGCCCGCTCTACTCTGGGATTGGAAGAGACGAAAATGGTTCGATTGATGACATTGGCCGCCTTAAGATCGCCCAAAATATCAGGCATCTGGCCCGCCGTGAGAATATCGTCCACAATAATCAGGTCGTAAGGTTTATACTGCTCGGCGCTCATTTCGCTGTGGCCGGTGGTTACTTTATAGCCGTTGGCCTCCAAAATTTTGACGGCAAACCGTCGCCAGGAATCTTGATCGTCGATAATCAATATCTGACCCTTGCCCGGCTCCTCCTTGACAGGAATTTGTTTGGCACCGTAAATGGGCACGCTGACGGTAAAGGTTGTCCCCCGCCCCGGCTGGCTGGTGACCGAGATATGCCCGCCCACCTGTTCCAGGATCAAACGGCAGGCCGGTAAGCCCAACCCGGCGTGCCCCTTGACCCCCTTGGTGGTGTGAAATGTGACCCAAATCTTTTCCAGATTGGCCTCGTCGATCCCTTTGCCATTGTCGGTCACATCGACCAGAACATACTCCCCGTCCCGATCCGGGTAAATGGTCAGGTTGATATAAGGGGTGGGTTGGCCATCCATCGCCTCGTAAGCATTTTTGATGAGGTTGGTAAAAACCCGATTCAACTGCCCCGGATCGGCCATAACCAACGGTATTTCTCCTTTATAGTCGAGGTTGAGGCAATTGTCCGGGACGTTGATCTCGCTAATGGCATCCCTGGCCACATCTTCGATCATCGTCGGCCGGGGGGCCTGTTCCCGAGCCGGGCCGATCAAATCCTCCTTGACTTTCATAATCAGCCGGCCCGCCTCTTCGATGATGTCCAAATCCTCGAAGATAGAGGCCAGGCTGAGGCGTCTTTCCATTTTATCGGCGGGCAGGCTGTTCAACTTGGCCACAGCGGACATAATATCGGGCTGGGTTTGCTGGATGGAGGCCGCCGCTTTTTGGAGGAGTTGGGCCAGCGGTTGGTTGACGAGCGCCTGCTCCCGGCGGGTCATATCGGCCACGGCGCAAGTCAACAACTGTAAGTCGTGCCGGATGCGTCCGGTGGCATCGCCGATTGGTTCGGCCTTATTGCCGATCCAGTGAATGGCGTCGCCGGTGGCCGTGGCAATCACTTCAAAGGTTTTAATACGGAGTAACTCGGCGTGAGCCTCCTCTAACTCCTGGCGTTGGTGGGCATTGTCGATGGCAATGGCCAGTTGGTTGGCCATCGCCTGTAACGAGGCGATGTCCTCCTCGGAGAAGGCGGCGCTCTCCACGCTCTGCACCGTCACCGCGCCGATGACGTCATCCCCAATGGCCAGGGGCAGGGCCATTTCGGAGCGGGTTTCCGGCAAGACCGGGTTTGGATACCACACCTCCTCCGTATCGACATCCAGCGAGATGCGGGCCTCGTTCAACGCGGTGCAGGCCCCAATCATCGAGTTGCCGCCGACGGCCAGCTTGTGGTTATTTTCCATCATAATTCGGCCGGCCTCACCCCGGCCCGCCCGCAAGACGGCGAACTCCCCGGCCTCGTCGATGAGAAAGACCCCGGCGTAATAAAAATCGTAAGCCTCGCAAATAATATCGACCGTCTTGGGCATCAACGCCTCAATATCCATAATTTGGGTGATGTTTTGGCTGACTTCAGCCGCAGCAGCCAATAAATTTGCCCGGCGCAGGGCTTGTTCAAG
>CAZWZZ010000014.1:0-22749 GCA_964638395.1 uncultured Caldilineaceae bacterium | reverse complement strand
ACGAGCCAGCGCAGGAGGGACTTGAGATGGCGCTTGCTGGCATACTCGATGACGGCGGTTCCCTGCGGCGCGATGATCCGATTCAATTCGCCGAGGGCGGCAGGCACATCGGTCAGGTGGTGCATCACCCGGACCATCGTCAAGGCATCGCAGAGATGATCGACAAAGGGCATATTGTAGATGTCGGCCACGACAAAGGTGAAGCGGTCATCGTGGTTCAGGTAATCTTGGGCCTGCTCCAGTTGGGTGCGGGCATAGTCGGTCAGAATGATTTCATCGTAGCCTGCATACAGATCGGCCAGGCGGCCAAAACCGGCTCCGACCTCGATGATGCGCCGGCCGGAACGGGGCAGCAGGGCTTGCATAGCGACTCGCTCGACGCGGTCTTCATACGCCCGGTTTTGTCCTTCCCAGAAATCGGTGCGATATTGGCTACCCTCATAATCGCAAATACGAGGCAAAATAATCTCCTGGTCTATCGGTGAAACGGCGAAAATGTTTCACGTGAAACATTTTTGTTGTCTAGTAGGCTTGCTCATCGAAGAAAATGTTGACGATGGTCCGAATCATGATACTAATATCGAGGGCCACCGACCAATTTTCGATGTACCACAAATCATACTTGGTCCGCTCGATGATGGAGGTGTCCCCCCGCAGGCCGTTGATTTGTGCCCAGCCGGTGATGCCGGCCTTTTCCCGGTGGCGGTGCATATAGCGGGGAATACTATTTTTGAACTGCTCCACAAAAATGGGGCGCTCCGGGCGGGGGCCGACCAGGCTCATTTCCCCCAGCAGGACATTGACGAGCTGCGGCAGTTCGTCGAGGGAGGTGCGGCGCATTGTCGTACCCAGGCGGGTGCGGCGGGGGTCATCCGCCGTCGTCCAGACCGGGCCGGTTTCTGACTCCGCATCCTGGCGCATCGAGCGGAACTTGAGCATCATAAAACTTTTGCCGTCCAGCCCCATCCGCTCTTGACTGAAAAACACCGGGCCGGGCGAGTCCAACTTAACCAACAGAGCGACCAACATCATAATCGGCGACAGGACGACCAGGGCGATGGCGCTGCCGACCAGGTCCATGCTCCGCTTGACCGTCAGCCGCCACCCCCGCAACGAGGTGTCGCCGACGGCCAGCAGCGGTAACCCGGCCAGATCGCCAATGGACACCTCACGGGCCATAATCTGAAAGACATCAGGGAAGACCTTGACCGAGACCCGGCCCCGGTCACATTTGCTGACGATTTTTAGGATTTCGTGGTGGGTCGCTTCCGGCATGGCGATGATAATTTCGTTGATCTGCTCCGTTTCGACCAACTCAGGAATATCATCCGTGTTCCCCAGAACGGGGCAGCCTTGGATGGCTTTCGACTGGGTGCTGTCGGCGACAAAGCCCAGCACCCGGTAGCCCAGACTTGGCGAGCGGCGGATCTTTTGCAGCACCATGCGCCCCACCTCGCCGGTCCCGACAATCAGCACCGTCTCTTCGCCCCAGCCTCGGGCTTGCAAGTATAGCTGCATGCGTGATTGGAAAAAGCGACCGATTGAGGTGAAGATGATGGTCAAGAGCCAGGTGTAGATCATCATCAGGCGCGGATAGTCAAGCTGATTTTTATAAATGAAGGTGATGAAGGCGATGGCGATGATGGTCCCGACCGACGCCGCCCCAAATATCGCATAGAACTGATCGAGATACGACAGAGAGCGTTGGCGGTGATACAACTTATAAAAGAAAAAGACAATGATGACGGAGATGATATGAATGAGCAACATTCCCCAATAGGCGGGGAAGGGTTGAATATCACTATAATCGGATTGTAAGCGCAGTTGGTAGCCCAGAAAGAAGGCCAAACCGGCCATCAAGGCATCCAACGTAACCAGGGATATACCAAAAATCAGGGGCGCTCGCTGTTTCATGGCTACACCTCGAACCTAAGAGTCTGAAAAATAATGTTTGACTTGATACAGACGCCACGGCAGGTTGATACCGGTCACGATTAGTCCGTGCAACCACAAGGGCGTCTGCCGGGCGTAAAATTTACGATAAAAGATGTCCATCGCTCGATAAAATTCTACCTTCGCTTTGGAGCTATGGCGGCTCGCGGCCCGTTTGACGTGGGTGACGGTGACCGCCGGATTGTAATAAATTTTCCAACCGTTGGCCTTGATCTGGTAGGCCCAATCCAGGTCTTCCCCATACATAAAATAAGCCTCATCGAGCAGGCCGACCTGGTCGATGGCCTCTCGTCTGACCAGCATAAAGGCCCCGACGACGGAGTCGACTTCCAGCAGGCTGTCCGGGTCGGCAAAGGTCATATTGTACCGTCCAAATCGGCGGCTATGGGGAAACAATTTAGAGAGGCCAACCATGCGGTAGAAGCTAATCTCCGGGGTGGGGAAGGAGCGGCGGCAGGCCAAATCTAACGAACCATCCAGTTTGACCAATTTCGGCCCAGCCGCGCCAACCTGGGGCCGGGCTTCCATAAAAGCAATCATATCGGCCAGGGCCGAGGGGGGCAAGAGCGTATCGGGATTGAGCAACAGGGCGTAGCGGGCAGCCTGTCGGGATGTCGCCCCCTTAGCCCCAAAACCGGCCTGCCGCAGGCCCAGATTGTTGGCGTAGGCAAAGCCCCCATTCGTGTGGCTGACAATCAGCTCCGCCTGGGGAAATTCAGCTGTGACCATCGCGGCGCTGCCATCGGTCGAGGCATTATCGACCACGATGACCTCATACTGTAGATTGCCGTGACTATCGTAAATCGAGCGGAGGCAATCTCGGAGGAGGTCGCAGGTATTATAATTGACGATGACAATTGATAAGTCTAACATTATTCTGAAAAAGCGTGAGGCTGACTCACGTCTCGATAACTCCACAATTGATAGGTTGGGCGGTTTGGCTTGGTCGTTTCCGGGTGAAGAGGTGGGGCAGTTTTACATATCGCGCTTCATCCACAGCAGGGTTTGAGTCTCCCGGAAGCCAAAATATTTGAAGGACTCAACCGCTTCCGGGTGCGAAGCGGGATGCTGAACGAGAATCCCATTGTTGCGCCAGGGGTAGAGATAGCGACAGGCCCGGCTAATCAAAGTTCTCTCTAAATAGTCCCGCCAATCGGGATGGACCATCAGCGAGATCCGATGGGCTTTGCCGAAGGTGCCGGGATGGATGTTGACCAGCCCCACAAATCGCGTGCCATCATCCACCACCCAATGGGCCAACGGGCCGCTGCCGACAAAACGCCGGAAGAAACTGTTGATCGAGGCTTGATGGCCCAGGCGAAAATTGGATTGGCGCAGCGGCCACTCTTTCTGGGCGGTGAGCGGCGTCGTGGCCACGGCCAGGTTATAGGCCTGGCGCGTATCTTGCGAGCCTGAATGACGGGGGCGCATAATAAGTTCGGGCGGCAGGTGTGTCAGGCCCAAGGTTGAGACGATACGGGGGACACGCCCGATGCGTAAATAGGACGTTCCCGATATTTCCTTGAAATTGAGGGTATCATACAGATGTCTGGCCGGGATATTATCGGCCCGCACCTGAAGTGAGGTTGAAGTACCGCCATACTCTTCGACCAGTTCCAGCCCGGCATACATCAAGCTACGAGCAATCTGCCGCCCCTGATAGGCGTCATCGACGGCCAAATTGCTAATCAACCAGCGCCGCGAACCGGGGGCTGTGCGGTTGACGGTGATATTCCCGACGATTTTACCATCCTCTTCCCACACAAAGCCGGATAAAAAATCGCTGTGATCGGCATTTGAATAGACCATCCACCACAACAGGGGGCGCAACCGGCTCAACCAGCGCAATTCACGGAGGGCGCTATGGCCGGAACGATCCAATTCGTTGGCGAAGGCTTTCTCTATGAGATCAGCCACCCCCCGTAAATCTTTCATCGGATCCATAGGACGCAAACCAAAATATTTATTTCGGGAATGGGTTAAGACGGCTGTCATTGCTCGATTTATGACGAGTAGGTTGGCTTTACCCAACGATTGCTTGCTGTTTTGAAGTGTCCGTTTGACCTAGATTATAGCACCTTCTTTAAAGTCTGTCACATGCCTAACGAGAGAGGCAGCAATTCTCAATACGGCGGAAAAACCGGTCAGGTTTCCAAAAAAAGGAACATCAGCAAGCTATCACCGGGTCAAAACCGCTTGATTTCCAAGATTATGTCAAAAATCTGTCCGGTCTGGCCCAGCTTGACGGAAAACCTCCAGCAGTTAGCGTGTATCCTTCGACAAGCTCAGGGCGTGGCTTCGATACGGTTTCTGCTCCGCTCCAACCGACTCAGGTGCTACATCTTAAGTTACCTAAAAATAGGGAGGGTTTCGCTCCTGATTACGGGATTTTGCCAATGGACAATACTTGCTAGAAGCGATATGCTATGGATAATCTTAAGAATACCGGAGTCATATGCCAGGAGGCATCTTTTATGCAAGCCTTACCTAAAATTCTTCTCGTTGATGGGAATCCCGATTTTTCTTACACTGTCAACTTGACCCTGGATGCGGCCGGTTATCACCTTTTGACCGCTAAAGATGGTCAGGAAGCCTTGAACATCTTGCTTATCCAACCGGTTCATTTGGTTTTGTCAGAAGCAACGTTACCCGATATGACCGGCTATCAGTTACACCGACGTCTCCGCTCCAATCCTGAGTGGGCTGGTATTCCGTTTGTTGTGTTGACCGCCAACGGCGACCATCATCCCACCACCCCCATCCCGGACGCGCATTTATCCAAACCCCTGCGCCCCGTCGCTCTCATCGCCGCCGTGCGCCGGCATATCTCCCCCCTGATGAGTTTGACGTAGTGCAGGCGGGATGGTTCAGAAATCTCCTACGCTCCGCTATGAAAACCTGTCGAGCCAGATTTATTTGCCAATTTTCCTCAACTAAGCTATAACTAAGAATAACAAACGACAACCAAAGCGTTGATTGAGACGAGTAAGCGACGGTACAAACGCCAGAGAGAGAAGGCCATTGGCTGCAAGCCTTCTTCGTTGAGCCTCGCCGAAAACCCCTCAAGAGCGATCCTCTGAACGCCATTGGCCGGTATGAGGGTCCGGGTCGCTCCGTTAACGGCGGACAAAGAGAGGTTGATCTTTGAGATCAACCAAAATTTGGGTGGAACCGCGTGGATTTGACTCCTCGCCCCAAGCCGGGGTGGGGAGTTTTTGTATTTTATGACAATATTGATGGAGGAAACAATGGCCAAACGAAAAAGAGGCAAACGTAAAGGCTTCTCTTTGAAGTTGGAGACTGATTACCGCAGCGAGCGGTTTACGATGTACATTGCCAATGCCGAAACGGGTATCTTGCAGGCTTCTAAAATCGACCCGGAGTTGACCGATGGCGATGTCAAACAGGGGTTGACCGATCTCATAGCCGAACTGGAAGACCCGGAGCGGGCCGAGGCTTTATTAACACCCGGTGTTGAGGTCCAGGAGAATGAGTATGACCAACGGAAAGATGAACTGGGGATCGTCCCCCACTTCATTTTGATGAATTTGCACTTTGCCTTTGACCAGTACGGCCCTCTCCCGGCAGAGGACGTCATCGGCATCCTGGATGTCATCAAAACATCCGTCAAACGGTGGGGGCACGGCGACCACCGGCGGGGGTATTTGACCTACATCGAAGGGTTTTTAGGACAGGCAGGTATTCAAGCCAAGTTGTTGACTGACGAGGAGGCGAAACAGTTGGGGTTGGTTCAAGATGAATCAGAAGAAAATAGTAAGCCATAACCAGGATTACCAAGACTCACACCTCTATAAAATCCGGCACAGTCTGGCCCACGTCATGGCCCAGGCTGTGCTGGAAATGTTTCCCGAGGGCAAAATCGCCATTGGGCCGCCCATCGAGGATGGCTTCTATTACGATTTCGATTTGCCGCGCCCTTTGACGCCGGAGGATTTGAGCCGGATCGAGAAGCGGATGCGGAACATCCTCAAGAAGAAGCACACATTTCAGCGGCGAGAGTTAAGCGGGGCCGAGGCCAGAGATTTATTTGCCGACCAGCCCTACAAAATCGAGCTAATCGAGGGGTTAGAGCAGGGCAACCTCGATGAGAATGGCCTACCGCTCGATGCGCCGGTCGTCATCAGCACCTACAAGCACGACACCTTCGAAGATTTGTGCAAAGGGCCGCACGTTGAGCATTTAGGCCAGATCCACCCGAAAGCGTTCAAGCTGTTGAAGACTGCCGGGGCCTATTGGCGCGGCGATGAACAGCGCCAGCAGTTGCAGCGGGTCTACGGCACGGCCTGGGAAACGCCGGAGCAACTGGCTGCCTACCTCGACCGGCTGGCCGAGGCGGAAAAGCGGGATCACCGGCGGTTGGGGAAGGAATTGGACCTGTTCAGCACCGAGGCCGATATGTTGGGCGGCGGGCTGGTGTTGTGGCATCCCAAAGGGGGCTTGATGCGCCATCTGGCCGAGGAGTTCTGTAAAAATGAGCATCTGGCCGGCGGGTATGATTTCGTCTATTCGCCCCACATCGGCAAGAGTGACTTGTGGCGGACGAGCGGCCATCTGGATTTTTTTACAGAGACGATGTACGCCCCGCTCGACATCGACGGCCAGGAGTATTATCTCAAACCGATGAACTGTCCCTTTCACATTCTGATGTACAAGAATGAGCTACGCAGCTACCGCGATTTACCGCTGCGGTATGCCGAATGGGGCACGGTTTATCGCTATGAGCGGAGCGGGACGCTGCATGGGCTGCTGCGAGTGCGGGGCTTCACCCAGGATGACGCCCACCATTTTGTCCAGCCGGAAAAAATGCCGGCCGAGATCGACTTTGTGCTGAACTTTTGCCTGCACATTCTTCGCAGCTTCGGCTTCCGAGAAGTCAGCGCCTACTTGAGTACACGCCCGGAAAAGGCGGTCGGTGAGCCGGAGCAGTGGGCTGTGGCCGAGAAGGCTCTGGCCGAGGCTCTGGATCGCTCCGGGTTGAGTTACGAGATCGATCCCGGCGGCGGCGCTTTCTACGGCCCCAAGATTGACCTCAAAATTCAGGATGCCCTGAATCGAGAATGGCAGTTGAGTACCATCCAATTCGACTTCAATTTGCCGGAGCGGTTTGATATGACCTACATCGGCGAGGATGGGGAGCGGCACCGGCCCTATATGGTGCATCGTGCCCTGATGGGGTCGATGGAACGCTTCTTCGGCATATTGATCGAGCATTACGGCGGGGCCTTTCCGGTTTGGCTGTCGCCGGTGCAGGCCGTGCTAATCCCCATCGCCGACCGGCACGTAGCTTACTGTGACCAGGTGGCAGAGCGGCTGCGCCAGGCCGGGCTGCGGGTCGAGGTGGATGCCGGGAGCGAACGGATGGGCAACAAAATCCGGCAGGCCCAAACCCAAAAAGTGCCCTATATGCTGATCGTCGGCGACAATGAGCAAGAAGCGCAGCAAATCTCCGTCCGCCTCCGCAGCGGCGAGGATTTGGGGTTGCAGGGGATTGATGATTTTAGGATGATGGTATTAGAAGCCGTAAGTAACAAAACATAGGATATTTCCAAGATAGTAGCTCAGACAGCCGTAAAGCGTAAAACGCAAAACGTAAAACCTTCAAACGATGACCCTGTTTTACGTTTTGCGTTTTATACGGCTCGATTTGGTCGATTTAATTTTTAGGACTGTCTCAAGGAAAAAATACCCCCAAGGAGATCACAATGAGTAACGACTCGAACAAACAGGACGAACACCTCTACAAAATCCGGCATAGCCTGGCCCACGTGATGGCCCAGGCGGTGTTGGAACTATACCCGGAGGCCAAGTTGGGCATCGGCCCACCCATCGACACCGGCTTCTACTACGACTTCGATTTGGGCACGGATGAAGAAGGCAAGCCCCGAACATTTACTCCCGAAGATTTGGAGGCCATCGAGAAGCGCATGCAGCAGATCATCGGCGGCAAACACCCCTTTGAGTATCGGGAGGTTAGCGCCGATGAGGCCCGCCAGATTTTCAAGGATCAGCCCTACAAGCTGGAGCTGATCGCGGGGCTGGAAACGGGGAACATCGACGAGTATGGCAACGAGATCGACGAAGCGCCGGTCATCAGCACCTATCGCCAGGATAGCTTCGAGGATTTGTGCCGGGGGCCACACGTCGAGGCCACCAATAAAATCCCCTCGAACGCCTTTCAGTTGATGAGCGTAGCCGGGGCCTATTGGCGGGGGGATGAGGCCAACCCGATGCTCCAGCGCATCTACGGTACGGCCTGGAAAAACAAAAAGGCGCTGAAAGCCCACCTCAAGATGCTGGAAGAGGCCCGGCAGCGGGATCACCGCAAGCTGGGCAAGGAGTTGGAAATCTTCACCTTTGATGAAGAGGTGGGGCCGGGGCTGCCGCTGTGGCTGCCCCGTGGGGCGGTCATCATCGAGGAGTTGGAGAAGCTGGCTAAGGAGATGGAAGATAAGGCCGGCTATGATCGGGTGCGAACACCCCACCTGTCCAAAGAGGACCTTTTCCATCGGAGCGGCCACCTGCCCTACTACGAAGAGAGTATGTATCCGCCGATGGAGATGGAGGGGGTGCGCTACTTTATCAAGCCGATGAATTGCCCCTTCCATCATAAAATCTTTGGCAGCCTGCCCCGCAGTTACCGGGACCTGCCGGTGCGTCTGGCTGAATACGGCACCTGCTACCGCTATGAAAAGAGCGGCGAGCTGTTCGGCCTGATGCGGGTGCGCTCGATGCAGATGAATGATGCCCATATCTACTGCTCGGAAGCCCAATTTGAGGAAGAGTTTATGGGCGTCATCAATATGTACCTCGAATATTTCAAGATTTTCGACATCGAGCGGTACGTGATGCGCCTCAGCAATCACCACAAAAAGGGCCTCGGTAAAAAATATGTCGATAACGAACGGCTGTGGCTCCAAACCGAGGATTTAGTCCGCCGGGCGATGGATAATCACGATGTGCCTTACGTCGAAGTGCCAGATGAAGCGGCCTTTTACGGTCCCAAAATCGACGTGCAGATCTGGAGCGCCATTGGCCGGGAGTTTACGCTGGCCACCAACCAGGTCGATTTTGCCGTGCCGGAGCGGTTTGAGTTGAGCTTCATCAATTCGGACGGCCAGCCGGAGACACCGCTCTGCATCCACCGTGCCCCGCTCAGCACCCACGAACGCATGGTCGGCTTCCTGATCGAGCATTACGCCGGGAAGTTCCCCGTCTGGCTGTCGCCGGAGCAGGTGCGGATCATCCCCATCACCGAGGCCCACAACGACTATGCCGTGCAGTTGCAGCGACGGCTGAAAGAAGCTGGCATCCGGGCCACGGCCGATTTGGGCGATGATCGGATGAACGCCAAAATCCGGCAGGCCCAGTTGATGCAGATTCCCTATATGCCCGTCATCGGCGACCGGGAGATGGAGAACGAAACGGTCGCCCTCCGCAAGCGGGACAACTCGCGGCAGAATGGCCTGCCCATCGGAGAATTTGTGGCGCTGGTGCAGGAGCGCATCAAAACGCGGTCGGCGGAGTTATAAGTTACGAACAGAGACTACTACAATCATCAGGGGCACATTGCCCACAGTTGGTGGGAGCGGCGCAGCTTTGTCAACAATTGGTCGCCTATCTACAGCACCGATAGTTACTGGGTGCCGCCCTACTATCCGGCCTTGCACCAAGGGCTGACTCCGGCCAAAAACAGTCACCTGGCCCGGATGCAGCCGATTTTGACCTACATCGAGGCTGTACCCCGCCGCCAGCCGAGTAACGCCTTCGGCCCGCCGCTGGCCACGCTGCCGCTGTTGGGCCGGTCGGTCGTGGCCACGGTCCTGCTGCCCGATCCCCGGCGGCAGGACGGCACGGCCTATTTGGGCTTGCTGCATTGCGTCAATGATACCGGAACGCTCAAAGTCTTGCTCGACTCTCTGGGTGAGTTGCTCCGGGCGCAGGGCTGCCGGCGGGTGATTGGGCCGACCGGTCTGTCGCCCCACCTGGGCAGCGGTCTGTTGCAAGATTACTGGAGCGACGTGCCGCCGCTGCACACCCCCTACAATCCACCCTACATGCCGGAGGTCGTTGGCCACGTGCTGCGACCTCTGGCCCGGAGTCAACTCTATCATCTGGATGTGCCGCCGGAATCCCCTCCGACAGCAGCCACCCCCGCAAAACTAACGCCCCTCGATCCATCCCGTCTCAGCAGTGATTTGCTCCCTCTTTTCGTCACCGCCTGCCCCGCCTGGCCCAGAGCCGACTTTCCGCCACCCGACGAAGCTGAGGCCGAGTTTCTGCTGCGCCAACTGGGGCCGTGGCCGCTGTGGGGCTGGCTGGCCGAGCTTGATGATAAGCCGGTCGGCTTTGTCCTCCTCCAACCCGACCTGGCTCCTCACCTTAAGCAGGCCGGAGGTGGGCGTCGCTGGTGGTGGCGGCTGTGGCTGGCCTGGGCTGCCCGGCGGCGAACGCGGCAAGGGCGGCTGTTGTTTATGGCCGTCTCGCCGGAGCAGCGGCGGCAGGGTGTCGGCAGCCAGTTACTCCGGCAGGCGTTGGCCCTCGCCCGCGAGCAGGGCTGGCAGCGGTTGACCAGCGGCCCCATCCCCAGCGTCGGCCCGGCCAACAAGTTTCTCCAACACCACGGCGCTACCCCCCGCCAAACCTATCTGCTGTATCAGCAGGATTTATAAAGCTCATCCCGTCGAATAATAATGACCTATATCCTATAGACAGTGGCCGTCAAGTAAGATTATGGTAGAATGTATAGGTTAAATCCCCACTGCTACCAGACACAGTATATCCGATACCTTACGCTCCAAGCCGGTTTGTAACCGGCGTCGGAGGTTACAAACCTCCTCCGAGCATAAAATTTGGATGTACTGAGACAAACAAACTTTGAGCCAGGCTATCAAGGCCGAGGTCGGAGGGTGACTATGAGTCAGGAGAGCATAGCCAGTTTGAGGGCGCAGCTTGAATTGCAGCATAAAAAGCTGGCGCTTATTGAGGCCATCGATCATATTCGGGATACGGTGTCGGATCCGTCCAAGATGTTGAGCAGCATTGTCAACACGCTCACGGATCATTTTCAGGCCGATTTGTGTCTGTTGATTTTACTCGATCAGGACACAGGCCACCCGGAGATGAAAACGGTGAATGATCGCAGCCATAAATTTGGCCAGATTGGGCAGATCATTACCCGCGATTTGGCCGAGCAGGCCGTCAATCTCGATCAGCCTGTCATCTGGGAAGCCCAAGACATTCTCGAACCATCCCGCATCAACCAACCCCTGGCCGGCTTGCAGTTGGCCGCCGTGCCGATCATTATGAATGAAAATAAGCGGCTGGGTGCCTTGATAATTGCCCGCGCTTATCCGCACTTCAGCGAGAATGATTTGGAGCTGCTCGGTACCGCAGAAAGCCAGATCGACTCGGCGGTTATTCAGGGGTATGCCCACAATGAACTCCAGCAGCGTATCCGCGAGTTGGAGACGATCTACCGGATCGATCATATCCGCGACCAGAGCGACACGGTCGATGATATGCTCAATGATGTGTTGGAAGAGGTGTGCAGCGTCATCAAGGCCGAGATGGGCTTTGCTATGCTCTACAATCAGTCGGGCCAACGGCTGGAACTCCGGGCCGCGACCCACTACGACCTCTTCGAAGTCTCCCCCTACTACGAGTCGATCACCAAATTATCCAATGAGTCGCTCGACCAGGGCAAATTGCTCCACCGGAATGATCTGCACAATGGCCTGCGCTCGGTGATGTGTATGCCCCTCATTTTGAATGACCAGATCATCGGCGTGCTGGGCGTGGTCAATCGGTATGCCCCCATCGGCTTCAACAGCGATGATCGTCGCCTCCTCCAGGCCATCGCCAGCCAGTTGGACACGGCTATCTTCGAGAGCATCGAGCGTCGCCGGTTGCAACAAGTGTTAGGCCGCTCCGTCGATCCTCGCATTATGCAGCGCCTTATGGCCAACCCCGATGTCGATTTCCTCAGAGGCGAACGCTCCACGTTGACCGTTCTCTATGCCGATTTACGCGGTTCGACGCTCCTGGCCGAGAAAACCGATCCTGAAATGTTGGTCGGTTTTATCAACCATTACCTGGGCCAGATGACAGACGTCATCCTGGCCCACGAAGGCACGCTGGATAAATTTGTTGGGGATGAAGTGATGGCTCTGTTTGGGGCACCCTTTCCCCAGGAGGATCACGCTTTGCGGGCTGTGCAGGTCGGGCTGGCCATGCAAGCCGCCCACCGAACCGTGGTCGAAATATGGCGCGACCGGGGCGTGCCGGCCCCGCCCATCGGCGTCGGTATGGCCACCGGCGAGTTGATCGTGGGCGAAATGGGCTGTCCCCAACGGGCCGATTATACCGTTATCGGCAAAGCGGCCAACCTGGGCGCTCGGATTTGCAATGTAGCTCAGGGGGGACAGGTTCTCATCAGCCAGGAGACGTATGACCTGGTCGAGGATTACATCGAAGCGACGCCTTTAACCGGCTTTCAATTCAAAGGGGTTGATCGAGATGTGGTGGTTTATGATGTGAAGCGGGTGATTACGCGCTAGTCCGGTTTACGGTGCCTTTTTCAGAGGGGCGTATGCCTGCCGGGTGTATTGAACCTGGGGACTCCAAACCAGAAACCCTTCACACTGTGAGTCGAAGCAGCCCCTAATTTGCTCCTGGATTTCTGTGCGGCCATAAACTCGTTTGTCAAAACGATAATCAGGAAAATCTTGCAGCCAGGGGCGCACGGCACAATCGAAGCGGCTGACCCGGTCGATGGCCCGTTTGGCGCTATCGTGAACGACTTCGTAGGGGTGGGCGATAGCAAATTTATAGCCGGGGATTCCGCTGCCAAAGGTGGAGGGAGCCAGCATCGGTGATAGCACATCCAAATATGGCCCCATTCGATCAATATCTTGCCCAATGAGGGAGTCATCTTTGCGCCAGCAGGTGTAGCCAAAGGTTTTGGCGCTGAGTTTGACGCCGAGCGGCTGGAGTTGCCCGCGAGCAATGCTCAAGAAGGTGGTGATGGCGGCCACCCGATTTTCTTTGGAGACATCCTGGGCAAACCGGGGTTCCCCGACCTGGCTGGCAAAGGGAAAGCGCAGATAGTCAAATTGAATTTCATCAAAGCCAAGGCGGGCCGCTTCCACTGCGATTTGTAGGTTATAATCCCAGACCGGCTTGAGAAACGGATCGCTCCAGGCCGACTGCTCGTGATCTTGCCACAAACTGTTGTTGGCTGTCATTTTTACGGCTAAATCAGGATAATTCCTGGCCAGGATATCATCCTTAAAAAGAACGACGCGAGCGATAGTATACAGACCGCGCATTCTCAAATGTTCGACGATTTCGGTTACATCTTCTGCCGGCGGACGAACGGCCCCAATTTCCTGAGCGGTGGAGTTCGTAGTTGGGTAACTGATTAGGCCGTGATCCCCTTTTACGTCGATGACGGCGGTATTCAATTCGGTGGTTTCCAGTAACTCAAAGACGTGCTGGCGCGTTTCGGTGTGACCGAGGGCGAAGTAGCTGAGGTAGACCCCCCGCGTGGCGTGCAAAGGGCCGAGCGGTGGAAAATGGGGGTCGATTTCCACAGTCGGTTCGGGCGCGTGCCGCACCGCCGGTCCCGGTTCGATCTCAAAATCGGGCAACTCCGGTTCCGGTTCTGGCTCCGGTTCGGGGTGTGGTTCCGGCGGGGAGGGCGGCTCCACATCAGGAATGATGAGCCGTTGGCCGAGTCGGAGCCGGTTCGGATCGTCGATCTCGTTAGCTTCGAGCAGACGGTGCAGCGTCAGGTCATACCGCTTGGCAATACTGCTGAGGGTGTCTCCCCGGACTATGGTGTGGGTGATGACTTCATCTGGCTGGGGCCGGGGACGGGGTGATGGCTCGGCGGCCGCTTCCGCCTCACCGGGCGGCGCGGGTTGGTCGTAGCCGGGGATGATGAGCTTTTGGCCAGGATAAATGCGGTTGGGATCGTCGATCTCATTGACGGCAATCAGGTCTCGCACCGTCACCCCGTACCGCTTGGCAATGCCGTTCAAGGTATCCCCCCGCTGGATCTCATAGCGGAAGAGCATGGCTTCATCGACTGCTTCCAAAGATGAGGCCGATGGTTCAGGGGGTTCGGCAACGGCTTCGGTCTCGGAGGGAAATGTTTCCTCCTTCTCATCTTCTTCTGGTGGCGTTTCTGCCTCAGTCTCGATCTCCGGCGGGCTTTCGACCGCTTCCGGGGACAGCGTTTCGGTTGCATCTTCAACCGGAGCAGGGGGTTCCGCAACCGGCAGCGGAGTCGTCTCATCCGCCTCTCGTAGCCAGGCCGGTTCTTCCGGGGGCGGCAGCGCCTCCTCTGCCTCTATCTTTTCGGCTTCATCTATTGTCTCATCAGCTACTTTTTCATCAGCTACAGTCTCCTCGACCGGCGGCGCTTCGACCGTCTCTTGAGGCGGTGTTTCTGTTTCATCCGGTTGAATAATCTCATCGACCAGGGAATCGGCTGAGGCTGTTTCTTCTGCCGGTTCCGGCTCTTTCTCTTTAGGGGGCGCTAGAGCCGGAGAGGTTTCCGGCTCCCAATCGGCGGGCGGGATGATGATGGTCTGGCCTGGCCCCACCTCGGCGGCATCTTCGAGGTTATTGGCTTTGGCGATGACCTCGTGATGCAGCCCAAAACGGCGGGCCACGGCGTAGAGAGTCTCCCCCTCTTGGAGCGTATAATCGCTGGGCCGCCGTTCTTCCGGGGGCAACAAATTCTCATACCCTTCCGGGGGAGCCGCTCCGAGCCAGACCAGTAAGCGGATGTATAAATCATACAGTTTGCTGATAAGATTAGACATCAGACGACCTCGTGATGATGACGAAATCAAATACTATCCTAATTATACCACCAATTTTTAATTAGACATAATCATAAATGGCAGGTATGGAAGCGGGGAAGATGGTTCCTTCCCCACTGCGGGGTAGGCTGCGAGGGGGTTTTGTGGGTGAACAGCGTCACGCCTGACCAGATGGAAAACTTCGGAAATCAACCGTTTTCGCCGGTGATGGCCTGGGTCAACAACGCTTCGTAATAGGGTCTACATTCTGCCAACAAAGGCCGGAGATGGTCGGGGAAAGGGTCGGTTTTGGGGCGATATTTTTTGAAGCCGGTCGATTTGTGGACATTGGCGTACCAATATTTGGCCCAAATGCCATCTTCCGGGCGGGGACCGGGGGCCCAGTTGAGCATGCGGTCATCGACGGGGATATTGATCCGGCGACACAACGCGCTCAGGACGCCGCCGGGATCGAGCAGCAGGGCGCGGGCCTCGATGACGGGCGTGGTCTGGCCGCCGGCAGCCGATTGGCGCAGAATATCGAGCTGGACATCGTAGCCGGTATCGGCCAGGGTGGGGTTGGGCAGATTTTCGGCCAACGAGGGCAACATCTCTCGCGGGTCGCGGGTCAGGAGGACGTTCGTCGTTTGTTGCAAAAAGCCCCAGTCAAGGCCACGCAGATGGTGGGCCATCATCTTGAAGAATAAGACCGATTTTTCACAAGGGCCGAGGACGGTGTCTCGCACCACCCGTTCGCCGTCGCAATCCATCACGTCCATGACCTCCTCGGCCCCGGGGTGGGGCGCACCGGACGTTTGGAGATAGTAACCATAGAGCGGCTCATCATAAACGCGGGTATCGGGCCGCTGGGCAAACGCATACATCAAGGCGGTAGATACGTTGCGGGGGCCTGACCAGACACACAGCCGTTGACAACCGTTAGGTGACATCACACAATTCCTTTGATGAGAAGTAACTACTCAGACTAGCATCCTGAGTAAGTTGTAGCGTAGCGAAAACTGTATCGAAGGGTGCGGGTCAGCCTCGATATCGTTGCCGAAGCCGCACCCTTCGATACACGCTCCACGTTGTTCCGCGCTACTCAGGATGCTACCCTATTTAGACTGAGCAGTTACGATGAGAATTTCGCAAAGCGCATCTTACCACGACTCGCTATCGTCAGCAAAGGCCATCGGTGGGGGGAGGAATCAGGAATCGTCGTCACAAGTTTCGCGTTCAGGCTGCTTTATGGTAGGATAAACGCCGGGGTGAACGATGCGTAATATATTCCGCTCAATTGTCAGTCTGATTAGCCTGTTGCTGCTCTGTATCCTGGTTTTGCTCTGCTCGAGCTACCCCCGGCTGCGTGATCGAGGCTTCGTCGATTTTTTTCACTACCGCCAAAATTCTGACAGCGTCGATCTGCCGGTGGCGAGCGGCTTGAGCCGCTGTCAGACCGCGCCTTTTATCATCCCCACCGATGGCTGGATTGGCGTTTTGCATGGCGACAGCATCTTCAACACCACCAATCATTCCGGCCTGGATATTTTTGGGGTTGAGGGCAACGGCGCGACCCCGGTCTATGCCGCTTACGATGGCTACGTCACCCGCCTCCCGGAATGGAACAGCGCGGTCATTATTCGCCACCCCGATGATCCCTTGCTGCCGGGTCGTCAAATTTGGACCTATTACACCCATATGGCCGATGGCGACGGCAACAGCTTTATCATCGACCAAATTCCGCCGGGTACGGTGGAGTTGCCGGTCAGGCAGGGGACGTTGCTGGGCTATCAAGGGGATTACAGCGGCAATCCCTGGAGTCCGGTCAGCACCCATCTTCATTTTAGTATCGTCCGGGATGACGGCACGGGCCGGTTTATGAACGAGACGGACATTAATAATACTATTGATCCCTCCCCCTACCTGGGGATGCGTCTCAATACCGTCTGTGGGGATCGCCCGCCCACCTGCCGCCCTGACTTTTTTTGTGAGTAATACTCATATTGGCGCCCAGGCGGAGGCAAACGGCTTTAGCTCGCAAAACTGATTCGAGATTTTTGCGATTATTTGTTATAATTACAGGCTTGATTACCTAAATTTATCAGCCACCCATAACGTTGCTGACCATGCACCGGTAACTGACCATTGTTCAACTTATCACCACTTATCAAGCTATTCAACCAAATACCGGTCTACAATGACCTGGCCGACGCCATCCACAACGACGAGGTGTCCGGGCCGATGCGCCGCTCGTTGGGGGTGTTGACCGGGGCGCGGCCTATTTTGCTGGCCGCGCTTCAAGCCGACCTACGTCGGCCCATCTTCTTCATCACTGCCCGCGCCGACCGGGCCCGCATCCTGATGGAGCAAATCCAGGTCTGGACCGAGGATTTGACCACGGTTTATCGCCTGCCTGACCCCGATTCGCTGCCCCACGAAAAGGTGGCCTGGGGGTATGAAACGATTCAGGGGCGGCTGGCGGCGCTGTCTGCGCTGACCCTGTACAACACAAACAAGCAGCAGTCCCAACAGGCCACCCCACCCCCTTTGATCGTCTCCTCGGCTAGAGGATTGATGCACTACACCCTGCCCCCCCACGAATTTACGATGCTGGAATTTAAGATCGGCCAACGGATCAACCTCAATCAGGTGGTCGAATCCTGGATTCAACTGGGCTACCAGCCGGAGGATGTGGTCGAGGTGCCGGGCAGTTTCAGCCGCCGGGGCGGGATTCTGGACATCTTCCCGCCCAATGAAGAGATGCCGGTCCGGGTCGAATTGTTCGGAGACGAGATCGACTCGCTGCGTAGCTTCGATCCCAAATCGCAGCGTTCGGAGGAGCGGCTCAAGCAGTTCATCGTCAGCCCGGCCACCGAGGCCCTGCCCCGCTATGGCGAGCGGGCGGCGGCTCAACTGAGCGGCTGGGACCTGACCGCCCTCCAGCCCAGCTCCAAGATTGCCTTCGAGGAGGATTTGGTCCGCCTCTCCAGCGGCACGACCTTCCGGGGCATCGAATATTATCTACCCTATTTTTACAATGGCGTTTCAGCCGCCTCCGCCAATGGCCGGGCCGCCTCGGTGCTGGATTACTTGCCGGACGAGGCTCTAATTTTCATTGAAGATGCCGAAGAGTTGGCTGCCGTGGTCGACGAACTGGAAACGCAAGCCCGCACTCTCAAGAAGGATTTGACCAATGTTGGCGATTTGCCCGACGAGTGGACCGATCCTTACTTCGGCTGGCAAGCCCTGGCCCGGAAGTTGGCCGCTCGCCAACCGTTCGTGTTGGGCTTTACACCGTTCCGTCACACCGCGCCGGGTCGTGATGAAAATCAACCCTCGACCGATGATGCAGGTACGGTTGACAAGAAAAATAATGTTATCTCACAATCTCCAATCTCCAATCTCCAATCTCCACCTCAATCTTCTCATTTCCTACAAACCACCTTTGTAGCCGCGCCCAGCTTTGGGGGGCAGATCAAAAATGTAGTCCAGGAAATCGCCGAGCGGAAAAAGCGGGGGGAGCGGCTGGTGCTGGTCACGCGCCAATCGAAACGGTTGAGCCATCTGCTCGACGAACAGGCCGATCTGGTGGTCACGCCGGCGGAGAGCCTGACCCCCGGCGACCCGCCGCCCCCCTCCGGCAGCATCACCCTGATCCAGGGCGTCCTCATCGAGGGCTGGAGCGTGCCCACGAAAACGGACGATGGCCAGAGCGCCTTGATAACGGTGATGTCCGACTCCGAACTATTTGGCTGGAAGAAGCCGACGACGATTCGCCGCCGCAAGGCCCACCGAGGCGTGACGCCGGAGACCTTCTTCGCCGATGTCAATCCCGGCGATCTGGTCGTCCACATCGAACATGGTATTGGCCGCTACGTGGGTCTGGTCAAGCTGGATTTCGAGGGCGTGGCCCGCGAATATCTGGCCGTGGAGTATGCCAACAAAGATAAGCTGTACGTGCCCATTCACCAGGCCGACCGGCTGGCCCGCTACGTGGGCGTCGATGAGCATCCGGCCCTGGTCAGCCGCCTGGGCAGCGCCGATTGGAACACCGTCAAGCGGCGCACCAAGAAGGCCGTCGAGGATATCGCCAAAGATTTGCTGGAGGTGTATGCCAAGCGGGAGACGGCCAAAGGGTATGCTTTCAGCCCGGATGGGGCCTGGCAGCGGGAGGTGGAGGACTCCTTCCCCTACGTTGAAACGGATGACCAACTGCGGGCCATCGCCGAAGTCAAGAAAGATATGGAGAAGCCCAAGCCGATGGATCGCCTGATTTGTGGCGATGTCGGTTACGGCAAGACGGAGGTGGCCCTGCGGGCGGCCTTCAAAGCAGTGCTGGACGGCAAACAGGTGGCCCTCTTAGCCCCGACGACGGTCCTGGCCCAGCAACATTACCAAACTTTCCGCCAACGGCTGGCCGCCTATCCGGTCAAAATCGAAGTCCTGTCCCGCTTTCGGACGGGGCAGCAGCAGCAACAAACGCTGCTCAGTCTGGCCGCCGGGGGGACCGACATCGTCATCGGCACCCACCGCCTGATCCAAAAGGATGTGACCTTCAAAGATTTGGGGCTGCTGATTATCGACGAGGAGCAACGCTTCGGGGTCAAGCAGAAGGAAAACCTGAAGGCGCTCCGCACCCAGATTGATGTCCTGACCTTGACGGCGACGCCCATTCCCCGCACCCTCCATATGTCCCTCAGCGGCGTGCGGGACCTGAGCACCATCGACACCCCGCCGGAGGAGCGGCTGCCGATCCAGACGACGGTCACTGAGTATGATGAGACTCTCATCCGCCAGGCTATTTTGCGGGAGTTGGACCGGGGCGGGCAGGTGTTCTACGTCTACAACCGGGTGATGGGCATCGAGCAGAAGGCCAACCGCCTGCGTAATATTTTGCCGGAGGTGCGGGTCGGCGTCGGTCACGGCCAGATGAGTACACGGGAGCTGGAGCGGGTCATGGTCGGCTTCATCGACGGCGATTTTGATGTCCTGGTCAGCACGACCATCGTCGAGAGTGGTCTCGATATGCCGAACGTCAACACCATCATCATCGACCGGGCCGACCGGATGGGGCTGGCCCAACTGTACCAACTGCGGGGCCGGGTCGGGCGGGGGGCGGTCCAAGCCTATGCCTACCTGCTGACGCCCAAACACGTCGAACTGAAGCCGGATGCCCGCAAGCGGCTGGAGGCCATCGCCGAGGCCAGCGAGTTGGGGGCCGGGTTCCGCATCGCCATGCGCGACCTCGAAATTCGGGGCGCGGGCGATCTGCTGGGGGCCAAGCAGCACGGGCACATCGGCGCGGTTGGCTTCGATCTCTACAGCCGTCTGCTGGCCCAGGCCGTCCGCGAAATCAAAGGGGAAGCGCCGCAACAGATCACCGGCAAGGATGAAGCCTCGGCCTATCTCAACCCCCTGGCCGATGGCATCCAGCTCAACCTGCCCATCCCCAGCTACGTGTCGGAGGATTACCTGCCGGAGGAGAAGCTGCGGCTGCGGCTCTATCGTCGCCTGGCCGGACTTGACACGGTCGAAGGCATCGAAGATATGCGGAAGGAGCTACAGGATCGCTTCGGCGATTTGCCGGAGCCGGTGGCCAACCTACTTTACCAGCTCAAGCTCAAGATTCTGGCGATGGAGGCCGGAGCCAAGGCCATCATCACCGAGTCGGGCCAGATCGTCGTTCGGGCCGACAGCCTGCAAGATATTGACCGGCCCGGCCTGGTCCGCCGCCTCAGCCCCGCCGCCAAAGTCACCCCTCGCCAGTTGACCCTGCCCCTCCACCCCAACCAGGCCGTCTGGCAAGAGGAGCTGGAGAAGTCCCTGCGGCTGATGGGGCGGATGTTGAACGATCCGGCGGGGTAGGTTGCCGATAAGCCGTGTCAATTTTGCGGGATTCTCTTTTGCATGATAGGTTAAGGGCAACAACACTTTTATAGAAGCTATCAAAATGACTCATATTACCATTATCGGCGGTGGTATCGCCGGATTAGCCACCGCCTTTTACTTACAACAGAAAAGCTGCGCCGCCGGTACGCCGGTCGAGTATACCCTCGTCGAGCAGGCGGCGCAGTTTGGCGGTAAGATCACGACCGTCACCGAAGACAATTTCGTCATCGAAGGGGGACCGGACTCCTTTATTACGCCCAAGCCGTGGGCGCTGCAACTGTGCCGCGAGTTGGGTCTCGATGAGCGACTGATCCCGACCAACGATGATCGCCGCAACATTTATGTGCTGCAAAAGGGGAAACTGATCCCATTCCCCGGCGGCTTCCGGCTGACCGTGCCGACCGAGTTTGTGCCTTTCGCCCTGTCGCCGCTGATCTCGCCGCTGGGCAAATTGCGAATGGGCCTTGATCTGGTCATTCCCCCCCGCCCGCCGAATGGGGACGAAAGCCTGGCCGACTTCATCCGCCGCCGGCTGGGGGAAGAGGCGGTCGATAAGATCGCCGGGCCGATGATGGCCGGGATTTACAGCGCCGACCCGGAGAAGTTGAGCATCAACAGCACCTTTCCCATGTTCGTGGCGATGGAGCAGAAGCATGGCAGCCTCATCAAAGCCATGCGCTCGGCCAAAAGCCGCCGTCCGGTCCCCAAGCCGAACGGCAACGAGGCTAAAGCGCCGGCCATGTTTACCAGCCTGCGGGGCGGGATGACGGAATTGGTCGAGAGTCTGGAGAGCCGGTTGGAGGGTGATTTACGACCGGGCTGCACCGTGACCGGCATCAGCCCGACCCCGACCGGCTTCGAGGTAACGCTCGACGGGGCGGAACCGATCACCACCGATGGCGTGGTGCTGGCCATTCCGGCCTACAGCGCCGCCAAATTAGTCGAGCCGTTTGATGCGGACCTGGCCCATAAGCTGCGCCAAATCCGGTACGCCTCGACCGGCAACATCTCGCTGGGCTATCGCCGGGCTGATGTCACCGGCCGAGAGCTGGATGGTTTCGGCTTTATGGTTCCCCGCAGCGAAGGGCGACCTATCGCGGCCTGCACCTGGACCTCCACCAAATTCGACCACCGGGCGGCTGATGAGGATATTCTGCTGCGGGTCTTTATCGGCGGCGATGGCCGCAGCGATCAAATCGCCTACTCCGATGAGGCTTTGCTGAAGCTGGCCCGCCGCCAAATCGCCGAGATTATGGGCATCACCGCCGAGCCGGTGATCCATAAGATTTTCCGCTGGCCGAGGGGCAACCCCCAATATGATGTTGGCCATCTGGAGCGGGTCGAGGCCATCGAGCAACAGGCGGCCCGCACGCCCGGTCTCCACCTGACCGGCAGCCCCTATCGCGGCATTGGCCTGCCCGACTGCGTCAAGAGCGCCCTGGCCACGGTCGATGCCCTTCTCGGTCAACTCGTCCCCACATGAGATTTGCCAATAAGAGGGATGGAAAACGGACGCAGATTTTCACTGATAAACGCTGATAAAAAATCAAAAAATCTGTATTATCTGCGTTGATCTGCGTCCTATAAAGCCAGGTGAGCGTCCGTTTCTTATTCAGGAGCAAGGTTAATGTTCACCGTGGTGTTGGTCGAGCCACAAATTCCCCAAAACAGCGGCAACATCGCCCGCCTGTGCGCCGCCACCGAAATGAACCTGGTCATCGCCGGGCAGCCGGGCTTCTCCCTCAGCAACCGCTATCTGCGGCGGGCCGGTCTCGACTATTGGGAGTTCGTCCGCATCCAACACCGGCCTGATCTGGCGGCATTTTACGCCAACCTGGATATGGCCCACACCCATCTGTTAACCACCAAAGTCAACCGTCCCTACACCGCCATCCGCCCCCAACCCGGCGACCTATTCCTCTTTGGCCGGGAGGATGCCGGGCTGCCGGAATGGCTGCTCCATGCCAACCCCGATTCTTGCGCCACCATCCCCATGAAAAATCCCAACGCCCGCAGCCTCAATCTGGCCACGAGCGTCGGGATTGTGATGTACCATATGTTGTCGCTGTTTGATTTT
>CAZWZZ010000013.1:4678-23479 GCA_964638395.1 uncultured Caldilineaceae bacterium | reverse complement strand
CTGCCGCCGAACCAGCACGATTTGAGGATTATGCGGGATCGCAAGGGGCGCAAAGGGAAAACGGTGACGGTTATCAGCGGCTTCACCCTGACCGAAGATGATTTGAAGAAGTTGACCAAAACCCTTAAGGGGCTGTGTGGAGCCGGAGGCACGGCCAAAACCGAAGCGGATGGTCAGGTCATCGAGATTCAGGGGGATCATCGGGAGAAAGTGGCCGAGAAGTTAGAGGCCCTCGGCTACAAAACGAAGTTCTCCGGCGGGTGAGCGATGTTCGTGGTCATGAACCGTTTTCCGGTCAACCTCGACTATGCCGAGCAGTTCGAAACTCGCATTCGCAATCGCCCCCGCCGGGTCGAAACCCAGCCCGGCTTTCTCCGCGTCCAACTGCTCCGCCCGACCGACCCGGATGATCCCTACATCGTGCTGACCGTCTGGGAAAATCGGCAGGCGTTCGAAGCCTGGGTCAACGCCGACAGCTTCACCGAAAGGCACGCCGGTAAGCGGGTTCTCTCCTCGGCGGTCTTCCGTGGTCCGAACCGGGTCGAGACGTTTGAGATTATAACAGTTGACTAAATGAGGCCGACGGTTTCGGGATGGATTGTTTGCATAGGTTATTCCAAGTCACGAGTTCTACACAAAAAGACTTCGGAAGCGCTATCTCCAGTACTTCCGAAGCCTAAACTGCACCAGACTGGTCAAAAGGTTTTTGATGAGGCCAGGGCGAAAAAGCGGTTTACTGCTTCACCCTCTGAACAACTTCCTGTAATATATCGTCAGGACCGATTCCCTCGGCCTGGCCTTCAAAATTGAGGATCAGGCGGTGGCGGATAGCCGGGAACAGGGCCGTGCGGAGGTCATCATAATCGACATTGTGCCGATTATCAATCAGGGCTATGTTTTTGGCGGCGATGATGATGGCTTGCAACCCACGAGGACTGGCCCCATACCGCACGAAGCGTTTGACCGTATCCGGGGCGGAGGGATGTTCGGGATGGGTGGCTTCGATCAGCTTCACGGCGTAGGAAGTGAGATGGGTGGCAATCGGCACCTGGCGAGCCAAACGCTGCATCCCCAGAATGGTGACGCCATCGGTGACCGTGGCCGGGCGGGTCTCTTCAGCCCCGGTGGTCCGGCTGGCAATCTCGACCAATTCGTCGTGGGTTGGAAAATCAACAAAAATCTGGAAGATGAAACGGTCTAACTGCGCCTCCGGCAGGGGATAGGTCCCCTCCATTTCCAGCGGGTTTTGTGTGGCCAACACGAAGAAAGGCGCTTCCAGGGCGTAAGTATTTCGAGAGACCGTAACCCGTTTCTCCTGCATCGCCTCTAGCAGCGCGGACTGGGTTTTGGGGGTGGCCCGGTTGACCTCATCGGCCAGGACGATATTGGCAAAAACCGGCCCCGGCTCGAAATAGAAGAAGCGCTGGTTCGACTCATCGGTCGAGATAACCGTCGCCCCGACGATGTCGGCGGGCATCAGGTCAGGGGTGAATTGGATGCGGCTAAAGCTACAATCCAACACCTGAGCCAGGGTCGAAATGAGCAAGGTCTTGCCCAGGCCGGGCGCTCCCTCTAACAGGACGTGCCCCCCGCTCACGAGGGCTAACACTAATTGACGTACCAACTTGTGTTGGCCGACGATAATCTTACCAATTTCCTGCTCGATAGCGGCCACAAATTGGCGATAATCTTCAACGGTGATGTTTGGTTCAGCAGTTTGGGCAGTCGTTTGGTAATATTGTTCAGAGTAGGCAGTATCCATCAGTCGTGTATCTCCATCATTAAAGTTTCAGAGAGCCAGCGCCGCATATTCTCGCGCTCGGCTCATTTTATTGGATGCGTAGCCGCCCCAGGCGTCGCAGGGCAATCTCAAGCGGCCACAATAAAAGCGCAGCTAACAGCAGCCACGGCCACAGATCAATTCCAATCAATTCAGCATCAGCCTCATCCGCCTGGTCAGCCTCGACCGGCGTCGCAGGCTGGCAATCGTTGGTTTCGGGGTCACAATCTAGCAACGATTGCCCCAGCGAGAAGGTGCGCCCGCCGGTTGTTTCGGCAATCTCCCGCAGAAGCGGTGAGCCAAGCGTCTCGGCTTCGGACAAGGCATATTCTTCGGGGTAGGGCATCACAAAACCGACAGTCACCGTCTCCTCCGGTTCATCCTCGCGTGTCTGGGTGACGGTCAGTTGGTAAGCGCCGGGGTCTACCAGCCGAACTTTCTGTTCGTAACGACCGGGGGCTACTTGCTTCAGGGTCAGGGGCACTTCGCGGCCACCCGGCGTCGTCAGCGTGCCGGTGGTGGTTTCCAGATCGACCAACGCTCCGGTCGAGGTGACACCCTCGGCGGCCAACGTGGCGATCCCTTCGGGGTCGATATCTACATCAACTTGCAACAGGCCCAAGTTGGGGGCCGGCAGCGTGTAACCTAGCACCTGACCCCAGAAGCGGGCCACCTCCGGCCAGCCGGTCATAGATTGGCCCCACTCGTCGCCAGTGTCGGAACTCCAGGCGGCGACCCGGCCCAGACCATAGCCCCACACAGCCAGGAGCGGATCCCCCGGCCCCGCTTGCAGGGCAATCTCGGAGCGGGGTTTGGGCGTCATCCCGATGTAGCCGGTCAGGTTCGGGATATTCAGGCCGCTAATTTCTTCGGGGCAGGGGGCTTCGGCGCAGTCGGTGTCGGCGGAAAGCGTAGCAAATCCCCGGATCATCGGGTGGGGCGCAAACAGGGCCGGCAGGAAGTCACCTTCTTGAACCGCATCGCTCCGCAAAATATCGCTCTCGGCGATGGTCAAGGCGGGCAAATCATCGGGGACGGCGGCATCGTGATACCGGCCCAACCCTTTTTCAGCCAAATGGGTCAGCAGCTCTCTATCCGCCTCATCACCGATGGCGATGGTGGATAGGGTGATGTCCGATTCCAGGGCGAAATCGACCAGCGCATTATAATCGTCGATGCCTTTATCCCCATCGAACGATTTACCATCGCTAAACAGAATAGCGTGGCGCGGCCCGTCGAGAGTATCCTGTTCAGCCAGAGTGAGCAGGCCGGTTTCCAGAGCGGGCAGGATGCGCGTCCCGCCGCCGGGGGGAATGGTGGCAATTTGACTCTGGATGGAGAGCAAGGCCGCCCCATCCTCGGCCGGTTGAAACTCCACCACCCATTCATACCGGTTATCAAACATCAAAATGCCGATTAAATCATCCGGTCCCAAAATATCGGTAGCTCGAATGACCGCTTCTTTGGCCATATCCAGACTGGTGGCCGGTTCGCGGGGTTCGCCCATACTACCGGAGTGGTCGAGAACCAGCAGCAAGGCCACCGGGGGGCGCTCTTTCCGGGGCGGCGGCTCCAGCGACAGGGGCAGGATGTTGGCCAGCGGTGTGTCTTCATATTCACCCAGGCTAAAGCTGTTGCGACCGCCGGTCACCAGCAAGCCCCGGCCCAAACTGCGGACGAACTCCTGGACGGCGATCATCTGCTCAAATTCGAGGGCGCGGGCCGAGACGTTTATCATCACCATCCCGGCGTATGGCTCCAACTCCGAGAGCCGCACCGGGAGTTGGCCGGGGTTCATCGACGCAGTGGTGAAACCGGCCTGCCCCAGCCACCCCCGCATCTGCTCTATCGGCCCACTTTCGTCGCCGACGACTAAAATGGTAGGTTGGGCATAGACCTGGGTAAACGCGGCGGCGACGTTGTTGGCCGGCCGACCATCTTCGATATCAACGGGGGCGATAGTCGCCCGGAAAGTGTGCGGCCCGACCGCCCCAGTATCGGTTTCGTAACTAAAGCGATTGATGCCGGGATCGAGGGGGATGACACTTTCGGCCAGGGGATTGGTATCTTGAGTTAGGTCCAGCTTGACCTCCATCGCCGTGGCCGCGTGGATAATGAGTTCGACATCAACAACTTCCCCTTCCCGCAAAACCGGCGGCACGTTCAACTCAACCAGCCGCACATCGTTGACCGGTTCTCGCTCGCCATCATTCCAGACGAGGACATCGACCGCCACGTTTCGCCGGGCCAGATGGTCCAGCGCCAGGTCGATCTGGCCGACTGTCGGCACACCGTCAGAGAGCAGGACCAAGCGACCCGGCCCGGCGAGCATCTCGGCCCCGGTCATCAGGGCCTCGGCCAGATTGGAGAGGTCTTCATTTAGGGGCAAATCACTTGCGGGTAGATTGTTATTTGCCTCGGCTTCAACTTCCCCCTCAACCGGCGGCACGGATGGTGCGGGCATCAGCGGATGGTCGGCAAAGTAGAGGGTTTCCGCCTGGGGAAACTCCTGGGCTAACCGCTCGGCTTCGGCCCGCAGCGTTTGCTGTTCGCCGCTGGTCAGGCTGGCCGATTGATCGACCAACAGAACGATGGGCTGCTGTAACAACTCAGCTTCCGCCTCATTAACGGTGGGGATGACCGGTTGTGACAAACCTAGAATGACCAGGACCACAATCAACAAGCGTAGCAGAAATGGGCCAAACGGCTTAAAACGACGCCGCACGGCAAACAGGACTAACAACAACCAAATGATCGGTAGAGCAATGAGGACTTCGGGATATCGTAAAACTATTTCCGCCATGCTAACCACCCTTCAAGCGTAATAACGACTAATGCTAAACCGGCTAGCCAGGGCCAATATTCCGTAAACTCCACCTCCGGGGAAGCATCGCCCGCCCCGGTTTCCACGCTGTCAATCACGGTTGGATCAAATTGGGTGGATAAGTTTGATTCAAAACTTGATCCGGACTGCGTGGCAAAGCCGCCAACCAAGTTGCCATTTTCGTTGAAAACTCGATAAATACCGGCTTGCTGCGTTTGGTCAAAGCGTCGGCTCAAGCCCACGCCGGTCTGGGCAGAGGGTGACAGGCGCATCCCATCCGGCAGTTCGATGCTTAAATCCTGGCCGAGGGCGACCGGGTCGCCGACCGGCACGACCGGGGGGAGAGCGTTGGAGAGCAGGCTGGCCAGGGTGTTGTCGGTCAACAGGGGTAGGGCCAGGCGTCCCGAAAGGTTGCTGGCTTCCATATCGAACGCCCAGACCACGACTCGGCTCTCGGCCACCGTGCCGTGGAAAATGAGCGGATAGCTTTCCTCCGATTGGGAGGGCAAGCCCGCCGCCGCTTCTTCTTCGGTGGCGAACGGAACGGCCATCAGATCGGCCTCGGCCCACTCAGGCAACATCACCTGGGGCAAGCGGTTGAAATAAACGCCGGACAGGTCGATCCTATCTAATAATGGGGAGGCTGTGTCCGGGTCGGGCCGTAATGTGCGGACAAAATTTTCGACGGTCAGGAGCGGATGGCCGAGGGGGGGATTTATCAACAAAAGATTGCCGGCCGGCCATTCGGTCAAGGTCAAGGGCAATCCGTCGAAGACGATCAGGTCATACGTATCGAGATCATAATTTCCCAAGTTCGCTGCCTCATCAATCGTCAACTCCAGATTGGGCTGAACCTGCAAGGCCCGGATCAGCGGCGGCGTATCCTCTTCATCGGCCACGGTTTCAACTTCCGTTGTTTCGTCCGTTTCCTCAGCGGTCTGGGATTCGTCGATCAGCAACAACGTTTGGTAGCTGGCGGTGTTAGCCAGTAGCAAATCGGCCCGATTATCCAGGGGTAAGACATCCTCTTCCACAATCTCGACGGTTGCGGTTTGGGCGGCGGCCGGAATTGTCCAGACCCGGACAGCCTCACCTTGCGGGTCGAGTTGCACCGCCGAGTCATCGGCGGCTTCGCCATCGACCGATAATTGGAGGGTCCGGTCAACGGCTTCATCGCCATAATTGACGACCCTGACAAACAGGCGGTAGCTTTTGTCAAGTTGGGTGCGGGCGGCAACATTGACCAGGGCTTGATTATTGGGGGGCGTTCCGCTGGCCGAGGTGCCGAACGTTTGCCAATCCAGGGGCGCAAAGACCCGGGGCAAATCTTCGGCGTCGATGTCATAATTGTTATCCGTCAGGACCGTAATTTGATTGTACTGCTCCCCGGCCTCGATCAAGCCGTTGGCTAACGTCAGGGCGGCGGGCAAATCGACGTCCGTTCCGCCGGGAACCAAACTGTCGAGAATTTGTTGCGCCTGGGGCTGCTGCTCGCTGTCGCCGCTAAAGAGAAGTTCGGGATGGCGATTGAGGGTGATGAGGGCGAAGGTATCATTCTCGCCCATCTCTTGCAGCCGGGTGCGGACAAATTCACGGGCGGCCTCGAAACGGTTCGCGGCTCCTGTCGAAACGGTATCCGTCGCGGCCATACTGACGGTATTATCGAGAATGAAGATGGTATGTTGGGGACGGTTCTCTAAAAAAGAGAAGACCGGCTGGGCCAGGGCGAGGGCCAGCACGGCGGCGATGAGCAGTTGGGCCAGGAGCAGCAAAGAAACAGGAATAGTGCGGGGCTGCATGCCCTGTCGCCGTTGATGCAACCCGCGCCACAAGCGCAGGCTAGACACGACCAACGGCTCCCGACGATTGCGAAAGAGGTGTAACAACAGGATAATCGGGAGCGTCAGCAGCCCCAGTAATCCAAGTGGAAGTAAAAAACTCATTGAAGTAATCCTTGTTGGCGCAGATAGGGCATAACTTTCTTTTCAACCGGCCACTCGGCCTGAATACGACTGTAGGCTGCGCTTCGTCGAGAGCAGGCCGCCTGAATTTCGGCGCACCAGCGATCCATACGTTGATGATATGCCGTCAACAACGAGGAGTCGACGTGAATGGGTATATTCTCCATCGTCTCAGCATCCTCCATATCGAAATCACCCAAGATACTGGGGCGTAATTCCTCGGCGGCTAACAGGTGCATCACTAATACCTGCCAGCGGGGCGGGAGCAAATACCGCAACCCCTCAGCCACCGCCTGGGCTGAGTCTACGATGTCGTCATCCCCCAACGTGTCGATCAAATCGGAGATGACCACCAGCAGACCGCCGCTCGTATTTTGGCGGGCATACATCGACATACTGTGGGTCAGCCCGCCCTCGCCAGTATAGCCGTCATGCTCGGCAGGCGGGTGAAGACCGGTCAAATATTGCAACATCGGGTTGACCTGGCGTTTGCCGATTGTCGGGCCAAAGCTATCGCCGAGGGTGTGGACGAAAGGGGTGATACTGACCCGCTCGCCGGCGGCTAACCCCAGATAGGCCAAAGCCCCGGCCAAACGGCGGGCTTTTCGCCATTTATTGGCCTTGAAGCGTCTCAATCGAGTTGATTTGGAACTGGTTTTGGCGTAACTCCGGCTGGGCGCCCAGTCCATCGAGTGGCTGGCATCCAGCAGGATGTGGATGTTGATGCGTTGGGTAGCTTCTCCCATTTTGACAAATAGCTCTTCGTGCCGGGCATAGGCTTGCCAATCGACGTATCGAAAGTCATCGCCGGAGGCATAGGGGCGATGGTCGCTGAAGTCGAGCGAAGGACGTAACTTGCGGCTGGGGCGCTCGCCCATCATCCCGCCGCGCAACATGCGAGCCGAGCGGAAACTCAGACGCTCCATGCGGCGCAGGAAGGCCTCGTCAAAGAGGTTTTCATCAGCCTCACTTTGGAATTGGGGTTCTTGGATACGGTTCAGGAAATTTTTAAACATAAGTCTCGACTTTTCTAACGAATCAGGCGACTAATAATTGATAAAATGACGCTCAAAATAATGCTAACAAGGATCATTGTCGTAATCGGAGCGTAAAAACGGAAACCATCACGCTCGATACGAATATCGCCCGGCAGGTGTCCAAACCAGCCCAGCTTATCAGAAAAAAACCAGAGGCCCAGGCCCACAAGGACCAGAATGACCCCCAGCCCCACAATCGCTTTCCCTAGATTTTCCATCCCTTTTAGTCGATGTTAAAATTTGCTCTATTAAAGTATTTCAAAATGTTCATCAGCGGGCAATAAACCAAATTACCTATGGAGTGTTTATGCATAGTGCAACAGAAACTATTGATGTTGAGGCGACTCCGGAGCAAACCTGGCACGTGTTAGCCAACTTACGACGTCTGCCTGAGTGGTATGTTCCGGCGCAAAGTATCCAAATTGTCTCGGAAGGGCCGGTTCGAGAAGGGTGGAAATTCATTTTGGCGGTTAAAACCCTGTCGGGCCTGGTTTTACAGGCGGTGGGGACGGTAAAAGAGTTCAATCCCGCCCAGAAACGTATCACCTGGCGAGGGCAGGCGACCGGTATCGCCGGAGATAGCCGCTGGCAGGTTGTACCGACAGCAGCGGGCTATGCCCAAATCCACCACACCTTTGAGGGCCAAGGTTGGTTGATGTTTCTATCGCAGAAACTGGGCCGCAACCGAAAAACAGTTCGGCAGCGTCTCACCAATCTCAAACAACTGGCCGAGGCCGAAGCAGTCGATTCAGTTGGTAAGCTTACGGCGTGAAGTAATCCCGGATAACCTCTCGCTTTTCCCAGGGATAGGTTAGCGGATCCGGCCCCAAATCTCCGGGCGAGTCCAAAGGCTGGCGGGCAAAGGGTGAGTCTTGAGTCAAATTTTCTCCGGCTTCGGCATCCAATTCGGCCTTTTCCAACGTGCGGTCTTCCAGTTCGAAATCACTCTCTATCTCCAGCGGCTCCTCATCGTGAGGCTCCTGCTCCTCATCAGACTCTTCCTGGGGAGGAGGCGGGGGTTCCTCACTTTCCTCTTCGCTTTCTTCGGGTGGTGGCGGGGGTTCTTCCTCCGCCTGTTGCGCTTCACCATCCTCCGGCTCAACCTGTTCCGTTTCGCTCGGTTCTTCCTGTTTTTCCATCTCATTGGTCTCGGTTGGCTCTTGAGAGGTCTCGGCCAATGATTCGATAACCTCGGCCAAATCTTCCAGGGCTTGACCGCCGCCCACGATGTCATCTTCGGCCAGGGCTTCACTCCCGGCTTCGAGCGGCACGGTAAATTCGGGGCCGCTGTCCCCAATTTCATCGGCTGCCTGTTGGAGCGAGCCGCCCAATTCCTGGCGGGAGTTGCTCGAAATGTCATTCAGTTGGTCGGCCAACCGGCGTAACGACTCGGCTGCTTCGTAGTAATCCCCCTCATCAATGGCTTCGGAAACGGGCCGGCTGGTGGCCTGGTCCCGCAGCGCATCGGCGATAATCTCCAGGGCGCTGCGAATTTGGGATTGATCCATTTCCGATTCTTTCTGCGTGGCCGGATCATAAGGGGTGGCCTCTTCCAAATCGGCGCTATCCTGGGAAGCGCCGCCACCGGATGGTTCCTGCCAGGTTTCAGGCAGAGATTCGGGAGCGGCGTTGGGTAAACGGGGCGAACTGAGAACGTTGAACATCAGCAGGGCCATCAACAGCGTGACCACGCCGACGAGAGTCCGAATTTCCAACCAGAAAATACGGTTGAGGAGGCGCACCTGGGAACGAACATTGGTGACAATTTGCACAGCCTCTTGTAAGAGATAGGCGGACACCGGATTATTCTCAGCCTCCAACTCCGGCTTTTTAGTTTGGGTGACTTCCAGCGCCGTCACCAACCGCGCCTGTAGATCGAGCCGCTGGTCGAGACGTTGGACCATTTTTTGTAACCCAATGGGGCGGATGGCCCAGGCGATGACAAGGCCGCCGATAATCAACATCCCAAAAATAAGGATTTGGCTGCTGATCTGCCAACCCTGCAAGAGATAGCCGGCCAGAATAATCACCGGAACCAGCAGGGCCAGCCATATGGCCCGGACGAGCCAGTAAAGAAAGCGCCGTCGCCAAAAGGTCATATGCAAACGTTGAATGGAACGATGGAAGGGTAGGTCTGGTTGAGAGTGACTCATGTAAACTCCACCTCAAGCGGTTTGGTTATAAAACGATCATAAATGCGACGGAGCGTATTCACAACAAGCAGAAGAATGGCGACCACAATCAGAGCATAAACAATGAGTTGTTTACGCCAGTTCAACTCCACGAGCAACGCTTCACCACGCTGAGCGGCGGCTTGGTTATTCAAAGTTTGTAGTAGGGCCGTTGCTTCATAGATTTGGCTTTCAGCTTCGACAAAGCGGAGCGAACCTAACATCTCCTCACCCTCATTTAGCTGGCTGAGCGCCTGCTGTCCCAACTCGGCCCGGTAAATATAATCCTGGATCTCAGGCAGGCGCTCCTGATAGTCCAAAGTGTTGTACGCCTCGATGGCCGCATTCCCTTTTTCCACCGCCAGCGTATAATCTCCCGTTTCCAGAGCAGCCCGCGACTCATCAGCCAGGGCGGCGGCGGCTTTACCCTGATTGGCCCGCACCAGCAAGGCCTCGGCTTCGGCCAGGACATCCGTTTGATCGGTCGCTTCTAAAAGCGAGATAATCTCCGTCAGTTCTGTCTCGGCCGCCGTGTAGGCACCCTGGTCAACTAAGGCCACGGCATCACTGAGGTCAAAAGCATACACCGCATTAATTCGCCACCGGCCCTCGACGTAATCCGGTAAATAGGCCAACCATTCCTCCTCCAATTCGTCGGAAGGTTTGTTGTAGACGACTTCCATCGCGCTCCGATAGCCCGGTTCATCCGCCGAGACTGCCAGGAACTCCCTGAATTCATCCAAGCCGTACCGGTCGATCAAAAAGGCGATCACCGACAGCGATTGTGGATAAGAGACTTGGGAGTCGCCATACACCCGCTCCGGTTGAGCAAACTCTTCCCAGGCTAACAGGCGGTCCTGTTCGATAGCCTGTTCCAGAAGGGAAACATCCTGAAAATCATCATCGGTCGGCGCTTCCAAATATTGGGCAATACCTTCCTGAAGCCCGGCGTTCAGTTTGCCATTCGACAGCGAGGAGGCAAAGAGGTGAACCATTTCGTGACGGACATTATTGAGCAGTTGCTCATCCGTAAGAGGCAACGTCCGGGGCAAGGCTATCGCAATTTCGTCCCGGCTGTTGAGCGCATGGGCTACGACACCGGTCAATTGCCGAGCTAACGGATTTACGCTATAGTAGCTGTCTTCGGTAGGAAATAGGCGGAGGTTGACGGGGAGTTCCAGATCAGCTTCCAGCACAGCCGAAAGGTCATCATAAATATCATCGATGAACGTTCCATAATATTCGGCATGCTCAACGCCACATTCGCAGTCAACTTCCTCTTCGTTGAGTAGAACACTCTCGGCGTAGACAATTGTGAACTTTTCGGTATTCAGTTCGCGCCAATCAATTTCGGGTAGCTCAGGTTCGACCTGTAATTCATCGGCCGGCGCTTGAGCATCGACAACGATGGCGGGAAACCATAAGAACAAGAAAATGAAAATTAGTAGAGGGAGTAGGCGTTTAGTGTTCAATTTTCAACCTGCTAAATAGTCTTCTCAAATTATCTTAACGCTGATATTATATCAGATAGTTACCAGGATAAAAGCTATTTGAAAGTTTTGTAACGTTTGGGCCAAACTAAAAAATATCCACTAATTTAAAGTTATACTACAATCTGGAATTTTGCAAGCTGTCATTAAAACTTAGGTCTGTTAAAATTATATGAGAACTTCCCTATTTTATCAAGCCACTTTATCTGAACTCGAGGAAGCCTTCAATGGATTCTACCCCGTCTATGTCTCAGTTGACCCATCGTTTTGGCTATATGGTTGTTCCCTTAGCCGACGGGCTGGTAGCGCCGGAGGGGCTTCGATTTGCCGCCGGGGCTGAGTTTCCCCTGTATGTAGCCGAAGAGGATACCGGAACCGGCAGCGGTCGCCTGAGCCGGGTCGAGGCCGACGGCAGCACTACCGCCCTCTGTACCGGCTTCGCCAACATCGAAGATGTCGCCGTTGGCCCGGACAAGCGACTTTACATCAGCGAAGATACCACCGGGCGTATCATTTCCGACGAAATCCCTGATGAAAATCCACAGTTTATCTGGTTACCTGTCATTTTACGATCTTAACCATCATTTCCTTCACGCTCGATGACGGAACTTTCATCCCCGGTCGGTTCGGGGTCAAACCCAACGCAGTGCAAAACCGGCAGTGGGGGGTATTTACTGAAACGCTTATCGGTTTTGGCCAATTCGCACATAATAAAGGTGCTACCTTTGGCGCTCTTGATAACTTTGACATGTTTACAGAGCGAGCAGAGGCCAATCAGGGGGGATAAAGGCATCGTCGAACATTCTCCTTTTGCCAAAACAAAAGTCCATTATACCCAATTTTCTCAAAATCTCCTATAATCCGTAGGAGTTACCAGCAATTCCAAATTCTGCAAAAATAATAAAGAGGTCTCTATCAACAATGACCCACAAATTTCTGGAAACTTTAGACACGCGCCCTCTCCTGTGTGATGGGGCGATGGGCACGATGATCTACGCTAAAGGCATCCCTTTTGAGCGCTGTTTCGATGAAATCAATCTGAGCAACCCCAGCCTCATCGCCGATATCCATCGGAGCTACATCGACGCCGGGGCCAATGTCATCGAAACCAACACCTTTGGGGCCAACCGCATCAAGCTGAGCGAGTATGGGTTGGCCGATAAAACTGTCGAGATCAACCGGGCCGGCGTCGAGCTGGCCCGGCGCGTCGTCGAGGCGGCCTTCAAGGATATTTTTATCGGTGCCTCGGTTGGCCCGCTGGGGCCACGCCTGGCTCCTCTGGGGCGGCTACAGCCCCGTGAAGCGCAGGCGGCCTTCACCGAACAGATCACCGCGCTGGTCGAAGCCGGGGCCGATCTGATCGTTTTTGATACGTTTGGCGATCTATTTGAGCTGCGAGAGGCTGTGCAAGTTGCTCGTCGCATCGCCCCGGATGTACCGCTCGTTGCCCAGATCACCTTCACCGATGATGTGCGCACCCCGCTGGGCCACACGCCGCACAAGGCCGCCGAAATCTTGGCCGACTTGCCGGTCGATGTTGTCGGCCTCAACTGTTCCGTCGGGCCGGCCGGTATCTTACAGACCCTACAAAACCTGGTCAAATTTCTACCCAACGGAACCCGCCTCTCAGCCCAGCCGAACGCCGGCTGGCCGGAACACATCGGTGGGCGGCTGATGTATCCGGCAACGCCCGAATATTTTGGCGAGTATGCTCTGGCCTTTGTGGGAGCCGGGGCGCGGCTCGTCGGGGGCTGCTGTGGCACGACGCCGGAACACATCGGCTATATGCGCCGCGCTCTGGACAACCCCACCGCCTTTTCGCCGGAGCTAACCCGCTTGCCCGGCGATGAATCGACCTGGAGCGTCAGCGGCGATAGTATCGCCCCCACCCGGTTGGCCCGTAGCCTGGCCGCCGGAGAGTTTGTGGTCAGCGTGGAGATGAGTCCACCCAAAGGCTTCTCTGCCGAAAAAATCCTGGCTGGGGCCACCACCCTCCAAGCCGCCGGGGCCACCGCCATCAACGTGGCCGACAGTCCCCGTTCGCGGATGCGGATGAGCCCCTGGGCCGTGTGTCATCTCATCCAAAGCCAGCTCAACATGGAGACGGTCCTCCACTTTCCGACGCGAGGCCGAAATATTTTACGCTTACAGGGAGATTTGCTGGCCGCCCACGCTCTGAACGTCCGCAACATTTTCGTCGTGATGGGCGACCCGACCTCTATCGGCGAATATCCTGACGCCCTGAATGAATATGATCTGGTTCCCTCCGGCTTGATCCAGCTTCTCAAACAGGGCTTCAACCAGGGCCGGGATTATGGCGGGGAACCCATCGCCCAGCCCACCAAATTTTTGGTAGGTTGCGCCCTGAATCTGGCCCCGGCTGATCCTGCCCGGGAGAGCAAGGTTCTGCATCGCAAAATCGAAAATGGGGCCGATTTTGCCCTGACCCAACCGATTTACGATGTGGTTGCGGCCCAAACCTTCCTGGACTATTATGAGCGTGAATATGGTTCTTTGACGTTGCCGATTTTGGCCGGGGTGCTGCCCCTGTACAACGCCCGACATGCCGATTTTCTCCATAACGAAGTGCCCGGCATCAACATTCCTGACGAAATACGTCAGCGGATGCACGCCGCCGGCGAGGACGGTCCCCAGATGGGGGTCGAAATGGCCCGCGACCTGGTTTTGACGTTGCGGGGTACCCTGGCTCAGGGCATTTATTTGATGCCCGCCTTTGGCCGGTATGATTTAGCTGCCGAAGTCATCGAGGTGTTGTATAAAGAACAAGACTCAACCTAACCACGGCCACAAGCCTTTGATGACGATACCCAGACCTAGCAGAGTCACAATAACCGCACTCAGGAGCGGTAACGCCGTCTGCCAGCGCCCGCCGACGCTGCCTAGCCGCTCCAGAAAAGACTTCGAGCGGACCAGCAGGATACCGATGACGATCAACACGGCAGCCAGCCCAAAACTAAAAGCCACGATCAACCCCAGCCCCAACAAAATGCGATTCAGGCCGATGGCGATCAGCATAATCCCCAGCGCCTCCGGGCAAGGAACCAACCCCCCGGAGACCCCCAACGTCAACAAATCGCTCCATTTGACCTGCTCCGGCAAATGGTGATGATCGTGTTCGTGATGATGGTGGTGATGATGATGATGATGATGATGGTGGTGATGGTGATGCTCGTGGTCGTGAGGATAATGGTCATCCCCGCCTTGTTCGCCTTTTTGATAAGCCTGCCAGCGGCTCCACAGAAGCCGTAGCCCCAGATAGAGGACCAGCAGCCCCGATGCAATCTCCAGCGCAGGAACCAGAACGTTGGGCAGAATGAATTGGCTGGCTAACAGAGCCAGCAAGCCGATAACGATAACCGAGATGGTGTGGGTAAAGGTGACGATGCCGCCCAGCGTGACGGCGTGGCCAATCGTGCCCCGGCTGCCGATCAGGTAGGCCGCCACCAACGTCTTGCCGTGGCCCGGCGTCAGGGCGTGCAACCCGCCCAGCATCACCGCCAGCCCCAGGCCCACCAGCAACCACAATCCCGACAGGTTGGGATCATACAGATAACCGGCCAATCGTTCCTGACCCGTCGTGACCGCCTCCGCCACCTCGACTCCGGCCAGCGCCGCGCCGACGCCATACTCAACCGGGGCCTCTGCCGCGATGGTGTAGGCTACATCGATGCTGCTCTGGAAGACATCCCGCTCAAATTCGTTGATGTAGACCCACTCCGGTGTTTCGCTTTGGGCCTGCACGACGTAGATGCCGACCTCCGGCTGGTGGTTGTTTTGATAAAACAAATGATGATCGCCCCGATGAGCGGCGGGCAGGTCGGCATACAAATCAAAGCGGATGACGCTGCCCCCGGCCCGAATGTCGAGAAAGGATGGAAAGGTCATAGTACCGACCGTCAACGGGAGGGGACGACCATCGACTTCGAAGGATAGATCAGCCAGAAAGCGGTCAATGTAGCCGTGCTGCTCTGTCTCGGAGAGGGTCTCATCCCCATCGGTGTCCATCAGCGGCAGCAGTTGCGGGGCCACCAGAACCGCCGGATATAGCTCCACGGCCAACGTGATCCGGTTGGGAGCCATCTTGATCGTGGTCACCTGGTAATATTCGTCCAGCGGATGGGCGGCTGCCGCGGCCGGTAGCAGCAGGATGATGAATATCCATAGACCGATTGGCCCTTTCCAATTTGTGACGCGGTGTAGCCACGGGCCGAACATTCGTTTGACTCTCCTGATGGGCGTTATATAATTGCCGACGTTTGAGGAAACTTTACCATTGCCGCGAGAGGGCGTCAATTGGGGCCTTTGATTGGCGTTTGAGGATTGATGCACACCATTGAAGATCAACTCCAGCAAAAAGTTGAACAGTTAGCTGCTGTGCGGGACATCAGCCGAGCTATTGCCGAGGCTCAAGATTTGACCGATACGCTCGATTTGATTACCCGGCGCACGACCGAGGTGATGCGAGTCGACTCCTGTTCGATATATCTCTACAACGAGATACGGGATAAATTGGTTCTGGCAGCGACGACCGGGTTGAACAAAAAGGGGATCGGCGAGATGTACCTGCCCTACGGGGCCGGGTTGACCGGCTGGGCGGCTGAACATCGTGAAGCTGTGACCAGCGGTCATGCCTTCACCGACCCTCGCTTCCATCGCATCCTCGGCTCCGGCGAGACCAAATATCCGTCACTGATGGCCATGCCCCTTATCAGCCGCAACAAGGTTATCGGGGCGCTCAATGTGCAGACCAAGCGCCCCTATCAATTCTCTAAGGATGAAATCGAGCTATTAGGCTTCATTACCGAGCTGGCGGCGGCGGCGCTGGAAAAGGCCCAGTTGGTGCATACGGCGGCGGTTCAGGAAATGCACCACCGCATCAAAAATAACCTCCAGACCATCGCCATGCTGCTCCGTTTACAAATGGCTCAGGGCAAAGAAGTCTCGCCTCAAAATATTTTAAATGAAACCATCAACCGGGTGGTCAGCATCGCCACAGTTCACGAAATCCTGTCAGAGACCGGTGTGGCCAGAGTCGGCGTTTTGAATTTAATCAAACGGTTAGCCAGCGCCATTTCCGGCAATATGGTTAACCCGGCAGCCGACATCACGATCATCGTCAACGGTGAAGATGTTGAACTCCCGTCACAATGGGCCACCAGCCTGGCCCTGGTCACCAATGAGCTTCTCCAAAATGCGCTGGAACACGGCCTCGGTCAATGCCAGACCGGGCAAATCACCATTAATTTAGCCCGTAAATGGAATATACTCCAACTGCTTGTTGAGGATGATGGGCGAGGTCTGCCGGACTTCTTCAATCCCGACACGGACCTCGGATTGGGGCTGGACATTGTCCGCACCACCATTACCGAAGATATGGGCGGAAAATTTCACCTCAGCCCCCGCAACAAGCAGCCGGGCACACAGGTCAAAATCACGATTCCGATTCGGTGAGCGAGGGGGGGCGGAGCCGCTCCCATGCCTTTCGGTACCGTTGGAGGCGGGCCACATCCCGCTCGGTCAAGGCCGAAGGCATCCGCCGCACATCCATATTATCCTCCAAATCGGCCCGCTTGACCCGTCGGGAAACGGGGTGGGCCAGGCTCCGCTCCACGAACACTTCGTAAGTTTCATCATCGCGCCGGGTGACACCATCCAGAGCCTCGATAATCTCCTCGCTATATCCCATTCCTCGCAAATCATCAAAGGTGATGTCGCTATCCTCCACCACATCGTGGAGAATGGCTACAATCTGATCCACGTCACGCTCCACCCTGAACATCACCCGCAGCGGATGTAAAATATAGGGTCGGCCCACTTTATCGAGCTGGCCCTGATGGGCTTTGACGGCTAAGGCAATCGCCTCTTCTAAAATTGGCATCCTTTAATCCTTTCGATAGTCTCAAATATCAACAAATGTTACGTTCTGAACAAAACAGTGACGGGGGCTTGCGTTAAGCTCAAGCCCCCGTCATTTCGACTCCCTCCTGAATTTTATGGCTCCCGTCCGATGTGGCAAATCGAACTGACTCCGGCCGGGCCGGGTCGTTTCTCCATAGATGAACATCAGATGAACATCAGATGAACATCAGATGAAGGAGGCCACGCCATTCTTTAAAGAGTATACTGCAAAACGGGCCGGACGGTTAGTGATAAATGTCATCTCTTTTACAGGACAAATGACACCTTATGCCGAAGCGGATTGGACCACCCCCCTAAACCTCGGCTCATAGCCCGGAAAGACTGTCTTCAAATTAGGGTTATTCAGCCGCCGGGCCAAAATTTCGCCCAGTACATCCCGATAATCGGTGGTCACGGCCAGGTCGCCGGGGCCGACTAACTGTTCCGGGGCCAGACCGGGCCACTGGCCGTGGATCACGCCGCCGGCGACCTGGCCGCCGAGGAGAAGTATAACGCTGCCGTGGCCGTGATCGGTGCCGAAGCCGCCATTCTCCCGCAAGCGACGGCCAAACTCCGACATCACCACCACCAGCAGGTTGCTCGACTGCTCGGCCAGGTCGGTGTAGAAAGCGTGCAGCCCCTCGGCCAACGTCCGTAGCAGCCCGGCCATCAAGCCTTTGCTGCCGCCCTGGGCGATGTGCGTATCCCAGCCGCCGACATCCAGACAGGCCACCTCTAAACCGACCTCAGCTTTCATCAACATGGCCACCTGCCGCAGCCCCAAGCCGAACTCATCGTCGGGATAGACAACCCCGTGGTCAGGGCGATAACCCTGCGGATCGAGGGCGTCGATGGCGGTCAGGGTCTCGAGGGCGTCTTGGGCCGGACCATCCAGCGGGTCGCCCAGACTGTAGAGGGTGGCCAGGGCCGACTGCATCTCGGCGATGGCCTGCGGGTCGCCGCCGAGGTGGAAATCGGCGATAGAGCGCAGGGCCGTGGCCGGGACCGGTCCCCGCAGCGAACGGGCCACCATCTCGCCGATGCTAACGCTCCGCAGCGGGGAGTGGTTGCCGGTATCCAGCGTGGCCAGATGTCGGCCCAGCCAGCCGGAGGCCGGACCGCTTTGCCCATCGAGGCCCCGCTCCATCAGCTCCATTGCCTTGAAGTGGGAGCGAGAATCATCCGGCGAGCCGACGGCGTGAACGGCAGTCAGATGGCCCGCTTGCCACAGCGGCAGCAGCGGCGACAGGGCCGGATGGAGACCAAAGAAACCGTCCAGATCGACCGTTCGCTGTTCGGCCTCGTGGTGACGGTCATCAGGCCGGGGAATGGCCAGCGTCGGTCTGGCCCAGTAGTAATGCTCATCGCCGTGGGGAACGATCATATTCAGGGCATCGGCAGCCCCGCGCAGGAAGATGCAGATCAGCACATCGCCTCGGGGCGCAGTGTGGGGCGGGGCAAAGGCCAGACGTGGCATCCAGTGGGGCCAGGCCACGGCGGCGGGTAGCGTAGCGGTCATTTTAAGAAAATTGCGGCGGGTCAGGGTGGGCATGGGGTTGTTGTCCTTTCTTTTTCAGCGTTTCAAGATTGGAGCAGTTTTTGAAACTGCTCCAATCTGA
>CAZWZZ010000013.1:0-4578 GCA_964638395.1 uncultured Caldilineaceae bacterium | reverse complement strand
CTTTCTTTTTCAGCGTTTCAAGATTGGAGCAGTTTTTGAAACTGCTCCAATCTGACTCGAATCTGATTAGCAGTCATTTCCATTGAAAAGCCGGGGCGCTCAACAGCGAGGCCAACAGCATCCTCGGTCGAGGATCAGCGGCCAGTAGTTGGTTGGCCACGGTGGCCGGCAGCGGATGCCCCAACAGCAACGTGGCAAACTGATCGAAAAGCGTGGCGATCTCCCCGGCCTCTCTCCCTCCCTGCGCCTCGGCCAGAGTAGCCAGCCCTGCCAAATCCAGCGTCGTGCCCTCGATCTCATCATTCGCCAGAGCCACGGCAAAGCGCCAGCGGGTCATCAGCCCGCCCTGCCAAGCCTCGGCTCGGTCGGGAAAGCCATCCGGCGTCGGCCATTGAAAGAGGGGTTGCCCCAGCCGGGCCAGAACCGTGTGCAAGATGTCGCCGCCGTCGGTCCGGGCGTCGAGTTGGCGCAGGGCGCTGGCCACGTAATCGAGGGGACGTTTGAGTTTAGGCTGTGGGCCGAGACCAAGGCTCAGGGGATTGAGCATTTGTTCGGATAAAAGGATCGTCCGTAGAACCGCTTTGATGTCGCCGTCGGTTTTGAGGAAGGTATGGGCTGCTTTTTCGACCAGGGCGGACGGCGGATCATCAGCGATGAAGCGACGGACGAGTTTGGTGGCGATGAAGCGGGCTGTGGCCGGGTGGGTGGCCAACATTTCAATCACTCGCTGACCGCCGGCCTGACCCAGGTTGGCCGGGATGGGGAGGCCAAGCACCTGCTTGGAACCGGGGTCGTGCTGTTCCTCATCGAAGGTAAATTGGCCCCGATAGAAATGCGCTTTGACGCTCCAGCCGGTCAGACAGCGGGCCACTTCCCGGACATCCTGTTGGCTGTAGCCCCCATCGACGCCGAGTGTGTGCAGTTCCAGCAGCTCGCGGGCGTAATTCTCGTTGGGGTTTCCGGCGTGGTTTTCTTGATTATCGAGATAGACCAGCATCGCCGGACTGTGGGCCGAGGCCGAAAGCAGGTCGTGGAAATGGCCCAGGGCGTGGGGACGGATCACTTCGCGGTCATCGACCGTTTTGAGCCAGGCGCAGACCGCTTTGTTTTGGTCGATGTGAAAATGGTTCGTCCAGAAATCGACCATCACTTCGTACAGTTGGCGGGGGCTGTAGATGGCCCGCAGGAGAGCCGCCTGTTGTAACTCCCGTTTGACGATTTCTGCCTCAACATCGAACAGATCGGGCGCGTCGAGGTGGAGCGTCTCCCGCCGCCGCAGGGTCAACCACGGCCCGGCAGCCATCTCCGGCAGCATTTCCGGGGCCAGTTGTTCTTCCAACTGTTCTTCGATAAAGGCCGCCGGGCCAATCTCGGCCAGCCGTTGCCGCTCCGCCGGACGGGGGCCAAAGGTGATGCGGTTGAGCAGTCGCCAGTCGGCCTCGGCGGTTGCCGGGGGCCAGGCGGTGATCGACGGCGACCGGTCGAGAAAATCAGCCGCGCTGCATCCGGCTCCGGCAGCCCCGGCGGTCAGCAGCCCGGTCAGTTTGATAAATTGACGGCGGTTGAGGGTGTTCATAAGGACCTCGGTTGGGAGTGGTCCACAGATGAACACAGATGGTCACAGATGAAATTTTTGGTTTATATTTTATCTGAGTTTATCTGAGTCTATCTGTGGACTTTATTTAATTTAATCCTCATTCCTAAACGATTGTTGCGGCTTGCTCAACGGTCGGGAGACCACCAGCCTCTTTCGCCGGGCGGGGATTCCAGCGGAGCAGGGCAAAGAGGGCCGCGCCGAGAGCCAGAATGAAAGTCAACGGGATGAAGATGAACCAACCGATCAGGGGGAAAGCGGCAGCCAACTCCATCGCCACTGCCCCGTGCACGGTCGCCCCGGCAGTCGAGGCTTCAAAACCAAGCTGCCGGAGCCGCTCTCCCATCAATCCGGCCAGACCGGCCGACCCGATGCTGGTCAGAGCCATCAACAGAAAGCTGGCCCCGAAACCCATCGCTTTGAAACCGGCCCAGGGCAGGTTGAGCAGAATGATGACCGGCAGGAGGTAAATCAGCAGGACACCGCCTCCAACAAAGAAGCAGGTCCAAGGGGTGTGGGTTAAGCGGCGCTGCGCTCGGTCTACCACGGTGGGCAACAGCAGCCGCCAGGTCAACAGGAGACCGGGCAGGGCAATCCCGATAGCGAGAAGAGTTCCGAAAAGTGCAAAGACATCAGCCATAATCATTGTTCCATCCTTTCAGTGGTTAATTCGAGGTTAGGTGATTAGGAGATTGGGCGATGACGCTATTTTCTCAACCTCTCTACTTTTTATACAAGAGTGTGGCCGAAAAGTTGCACCCCGCTCAGGAACACACGAAACCGCCCCTCGCCGCGCCCCTCGATATGACCTCGTTGCCCTCGGTCTACTCGGGACGCTGCGCCTGTTCCTTGTGGTTTGTATAAACCGATGGCGGTTTTTAGATTGCTATTCAGAGGAATCGGGTGGGCCGCTTTGCCGGTGACCGAGCCAGCCCAGGATCGCCGCTCCGAACGAGACCATCAGCAGAATCGGAGTTAGCAGAAACCAGCCGATGAAGGGCAGCAGTCCGGTCAGGGTCAGCGTGACCGTGCCCCAGATCAGTTGCCACAACGGGGACAGTGGCGATTGTCGCGCCTCAGCCAGCCGCTCGCCGACCAGCTTGACCAGACCGGGCAGTCCTAGCAGAGTGACGCCCAACAGAACGCTGGTAATGATAAGACCCAGCAGACCCAACACCCGAATTTCGAGGGCAAAGAGCAGCAGGCTGATGCCGCCCAGAAAGAGATAGTTGGCCAGGCCGATAAAAAAGGCTGGCCAGGTATTGTTAAGCAGGGCCATTTTGCCACGTTCGCTGACAGTGGGTAGTAGGAGGTTCAGCAAAATCATCGTGGCGATGAAGCACGCGCCGATGGCCAAAATCACGAGCAACAGCAACAAGCCCTCGAGAAATTGGCGGATCACCGCCCCCTGCGGCAGTGGGACCAGCCAGGGCGTCAAACGGGACAGGGTCAACATAATAAAATGGGTCATACGGGGCCTCCATTTTTAGGGGTCGAAAGATAACGGCGCAGCAGCAGACCATTGCCGAGGAGCCAGGCCAGGGTCAGAATTGGGATCAGGATCAGCAGCGAATCGGCGGGAATATCGAGGGTAAGGGCGGGGGCGGGGGGTGACCACGTTTCGAGCCACGTGCTGATGTTGCTGGACAGATCGGTTAACCAGGTTTCCGGCGAGAGCGGCGGGATGGCTCCCTCAAACCCGGAGATTTGAGCCAGCCATTCATCTAGCAACGGCAGGAGCAGCCACCCGGCCAGCAGCAACAGGATCAGCCCGATGATTATTTGGCCACCTAACGCGAGTCGTCCCAACGGCGAGCGCAGGGGCGATGGAGCCGGCTCCGGCAACCGGGCCATCACCGCCGAGGCGATCCCGGCGGGGGGCGCGACCGTCTCGATCATCGCTAAGTCGGCGAACAAGCTCTGCAGTTCTGTGAACAAACGTTGGCAGGCCGCGCACTGCGGTAGATGGTTTAGAAACTCTGCCTGCTCCACCGCAGTGAGATCATCATCCAGAAAACGATGGATGGTGTTTTCTCGGCCCCGACAGGCAGTATCAGAATGGCTCATAAATCTCCTCGCTTTTCCAAAATCTGGCGCAATTTTTTGCGCCCCCGAAAGAGGCGGCTTTTGACATTGGCCAATGACAGCCCCAAACTGGCGGCGATTTCGTCGTAGCTCTGCTCCTGAAAGTGGCGTAGCTCGATGACGGCCCGCTGCTCCGGCGGCAGGGCTAAAATTGCCCGGCGCAATGTGTGCTGCCGTTCTTGGCGCAACACGTGGGCGTGTGGCTCCGCCGACGAGTCGGGAATGTCGAAGGCTTCCCCCTCGAGGCCAAGCTGGTCATCATCCAAAGAGAGCGTCGGGCGGCGGCGTTTGAGCCGGTTGAGGGAGAGGTTGATGGCAATCCGGCACAACCACGGGGCCAGCGGCCTGTCCGTTTGGAAGGTGTTCAGGGCGCGATAGGCCCGTAGAAAAGTCTCCTGGGCAATATCCGCCGCCTCTTCCTGGTAACCCAACAGCCGGTAGGCGGCATTGAAGACCGCCTGTTGGTGGCGCTCAACGATGAGGCGGTACTGGTCCTGCTGACCGGCCAGCACTTGCTTGACGAGGTGGGCGTCGGTTGGTTGCTCTGTATGGGCCACGGGTTGCTCCTCACTTAGTTATACACCAGTTTGAGCAAAAAGTTGCAACACGTGGTAAAGTAAAAGGGTATGTTTCATTTGTTGCCAACATTCTATGATTTTTTGAGGTCCACGAACACTCTTTCCTCTCCGACAGGCTGCTAGAGGTGTCCCTTTTACGTATGTCAAATTATGTCTCGCTTATGGTGTAATTTTATAACCTTAAAGTTGACTTGTACACAAAATCAAAGTGATGTTATAATAGGAGATGGACGAGCGTCACTGCCAAATCGGTGGTGATTGCTCACAAAAGTCATTCAATCGGAGCGCTATACTAATGGCGATGTTAGAAGAAGCCATCGA
>CAZWZZ010000012.1:0-23597 GCA_964638395.1 uncultured Caldilineaceae bacterium | reverse complement strand
TTAAGCAAACGGCAAATGCCGCCGCAACTTCGGCCCCAAAAATTGAGCCACGGGCAACGGCAGGCGGGGCCAGAGCCGCCGCACCAGGCCGAAGGTGCCGTCGGATTGGGTGCGGTCGATGATGCTCTCGGCGGGGGCATCGCTGCGTAGGCTGGACACCTGTTGGTAGATGGGCTGGGAGAGGCCGCCCCACTGCCGCTTGTAGTTGGAGGCGTTGGAGCCGGTCGGACTGCGCCCCATATCCAGGCAGCGGTAGCCGTGACGGACGGCATCTTCCATAATGCTCCAATGGGCCAGATAGGTGGGCCGCAACTTGAGATAGTCTCGCAGGCTGGCTCCCCACGTACCATAGACGGTCTGGCCCAGCAGCAGTTGAATATAGCCGCCAATCGGCTCGTGCCCCCGGTAGACAACGACGATGGTAAAATGGTCGGGCAGGTGGCTGATGACCTGCTCCAAAAAGTGACGGCCAAAAACGGGCGTGCCCAATTCGTGGGTGAAGCGGCGAAAGACCTCGTAAAAGGCGGGCAGGCTGTCGCCGCTGCGGTCAATCTCGACCCGCAACTCGTTGCGGCGGGCCAGGCGCACCTGCCGCCGGATGCTGTTCCCGACGCGGCTCCACATCGTTTCGACGTCGTCGGCCAGTTCAACCTCCCAATGGACGTGGTGCGTCGTCGTTTGCAGACCCGCCTCCCAGTCCCGGCGGCTGTCGTGCAGAATCAACCGCCCGGCCCCGGCCTGTCGCGCTATCGCCCGCGCCCGGTCGATCAGGGCTGCCGCTGCCGTTTCGTCATCGGCGCACAGGCCACCGGGTGTGGTCATAGCCGTCGTGCCGAGCAGGGGGCTGCGCACGATGAAAAGGGGCATCACCCCGACGATCTGCGTGTCCTGCCGGGCCAGTAGAAAGGGGGTGGCGTAGCCATAGCTCTGTTGTAAAATCCGCTGCCACCCGGCCAAATGTTGGGGCAGGCCCAGCGGGTGACTTTCGACGTAGCCATCCCAGGCCGGTTCGTCGGCGGCGGTGAGTTCGGTGATTTGGGTCATGGCCTGTTTTTGCCCCGGCCTTTTCGCCATCCGGCCCCCGCTCGGCGATGAACTCGCCGAGCTATTAAACAGCACCCCATCAATGGGGTTACACTAAAAAAACCGGATTCATCCGGTGCGGTTTCGTAGCCCGGATCATTGATGTCCGGGCGGGCTTGGTCAAAAGAGGCGGTCGTTTGCAACAGCGACAGGTCGCTAGACATTGTTCTGCCACCTCCCTTCCACCTGCGCCCCCTCCAACAAACACCGCAACGGCCCAAAACGAAACTCCGACAACAATCGCTCCAATTTGTGAGCCAGATGGCCCCGCCCCCAGAAATGGGTCAACCGCTCGCGGGGGGTGGTCTGGTCGTAGCGGTAGTAGAGATCGAACTCATAGGGATGGGTGTAGAGGATGGCCGGCTGGCCCCGGCGGTTGAGAGAGTTGAGGCCCCACCGGAACCAGTCGTAGGGCAGGGCGCGGAGGTAGATGCCCCCGGCTACGGGCCAATTCAGCCCGCCCAGTCGGATGGTACTCACCGGAAATTCGATCAGGCTGCCGCCATTGGGCCGGTAGGGAAAGCGGGGCGCTTCGGGATAGGCGTACAGCAGGCTGCGGATTGGGAAAACGCTGCTATCGTAGCGTAGGTCGAACTGTTGCAAAATATCGAAGGCCCACGGCGTCTGGCCGTTGATTGAAAAGTAGGGGGCGCGATGACCGACGGGCAACTGACCGGTGATGCGCTCCAGGGCGCTGATGCTCTGCTCGATGTCGCGGGCAAATTCGTCCGGAGTCAGGCGAGAGACGAAACGGTGGTAGTAACCGTGGACGGCGATTTCGTGCCCCTCGGCGGCGACCCGCTCGACCAGGGCCGGGTGATGCTCGGCCACGTATCCCAACACAAAAAAGGTGGCTTTGACGTTATACGTTCGGAAAATATCGAGCAGCAGGTTTGTGTTCGGAATGATACGCCGCTCGAAGGTAGACCAGCGCTCGATCTGGACATTGGTGGTGGGTAAGCCGTGGAACCAATCTTCCAGATCGACGGTTAAAGCGTTTAACATCGTCATCGTCTTATCCTACATAGCCCAGACTACGCAGCCGCTCCGAGAGCATCTGCTGCTCCTCGGCGGTCAGGCTGGCCGCGCCTCCCGACGGGCCGTCATCCCAGGCATCGGGTGGCTCGGCCAGGGGCGTGGTCGCCGGGTGGAGCATCTCGGCCAACACCCGGCCATCCATATGGGCCGGGGCGGGCAGGCCCATCACTCGCAGAATGGTCGGGGCCAGATCGGGCAGCGCGGCCCCCTCGACCCGGCAGCCGGGGCGGATGGTCGGGCCATAGGCCAGCATCACGCCGTTCATACGGTGCGTGCCGGAGATGCCCTGCTTCATGGCTTCGATGATTTGATGGCTGCCAAACTCATATTCGCCGAAGCCGAAATATTCGAGGCGGCGGGGCATAAAGAGAATGTCGGCGGCCTGCTCCACCTGCGGGCCGTCGTAGATTTCCTCGCGGCGGTAGATGGCCTCGATGACGCCCTCGCCGGTGGCCGGGTCCCGCAGCGTCGCCAGGCGGGTGATGATCTGCTCCCGGCAGCGGTCATAATCGGTCCCCGGCTGGACACAGCCCTGCGGCTCCCGGCCCACGACGTTGAGCCGAATCTGGCCGATGTTGCCCATCGAGTAGGCCACGGTGCGGGACCAGTCGATGTCGCCGAAGGAGAGGAAGAGGGTTTTCATCAAACTTTGGCCGCCGCTCCGGCCCCGAACGACCTTCCCTTTCAACCCGCCCAGACCGAGGCTCATTAACAAATTGTAAATGTTCATCGGAGCGAAGCCGAGGCGGAAGAGGCGTGCTTTCAGCCTGGCCCGCCAATCGGGGCGGACGGCCATCATTCCTTCCCGGATGAGCCAGTTGTTGACGTGGATGAATTTATGGAAGGGACCGAAGCCGTGGTCAGACATAATGAAGAGAGTCGTCTGCGCGTCGAGGGTTTCGACCAGGTGGGCCAGGTAGTGATCGACATAGGCGTAGTAGTCGCGGATGGCGGTGCCGTATGTGGCGGCGTGGCGGGGGTTGTGGAGGGGGTGGTTCCGGTCCATATATTTCCACATGGCGTGGCTGATGGTGTCGGTTCCGTTGAAGACGAGCATGGCGAAATCCCAGGCTTCTTTTTGGCGGAGGTAGTCGAAGGTTTGCGCCCGCAGGTCGGTGCAGCGGTAGAGCCGCTTCAGGAAGGGATCGACGCCGGAGGCCGAATACGCCTGGCCGGGGTCGGGGTAGAGGATGTAGTCGCCGACGCTGTCCAGGATTTCCTGAAAGAGCGGGGCCGGGTAGGTGATGCCGCTGTCGAGGCTGGGCGCGGGCAGGCCGGAGACCATCAACCCGTTGACCGGCTCCGGGGGATAGGACATGGGCACGTTGAGGGCGCAGACGCGCCGCCCGGCCTGGCTGAGGAGGCGGTAAAGGCTGGGCGCGGCGGCATCGGCTCCGGTGATGGGCATAAAGTTGTAGCTGTCCGGCTCGCGGGCCACCCAATCATAGAGACCGTGGCGACCGGGATTGGTGCCGGTGGCGAAGGAGGTCCAGGCTGGGCCGGTCATCGGCGGCATGGTGCTGCCTAGCTCGCCGTGCGCTCCCTCGGCCAGCAAGCGGCCCAGCGTCGGCAGGTGGCCCTCGGCCACCCACGGCTTGATGAGGTCGAAGGTGGCTCCGTCCAGGCCGATGACGAGGACTTTGTGGGGGGGTGGGGTAGTTGTGTCAATCATAAGCCCTCCTCGCCGGAAGACAGCCCCCCCGGCCCCCCAAAGGGGGGAGCGAAGACGATTCCCCCCTTTGGGGGGCCGGGGGGGGCCTCATTCCCCCGCAACGGGTCTGGCGGAGCCGTGGCCGGGGGATCGCCTTCCATCTGGCGCAGCCGCCACTCTAGCAAAGAAACGGTCTGGGCCAGGTCGCGGATACATTTGGCCTGGCCGGAGAGGACGACGCTCTGGGAGAGGAGGATGACCAGGGCAAAGAAAAGGCCCCCGGCCAATATCAGGGTCGGGGCGTAGGTGACGGCGAAGGAGGCGGCCAGGAGGTTGACCAGATCACCAAAGATGGCGAAAATGACGATGGTGGCGCTGGCCGCTAACCAGACCAGGGCGTACTCTTCCCGCAGCTTATGCTTGCGGATCAACTGAACTGTCACCCCCAACAAAATAAGGCTGAGGGTGATGGCCGTGATCCGCTGTTCGAGAGGGATCGACATCAGACAACTCCTCCGGCAGCGTTGGAATATCCTTGAAGGCGGTTATCAACACTGCCAGCGATACTTTCATAGCGTAATAGAGGGCCGGCCAGGTCCCAATCGAGCTAACCCCGGCCCGGCGGCTGTGCATCCGCACCGGAAGCTCCAGCGTGGTCAGCCCTCCTTTGCGACAGATAATGCGGCCCTCCACTTCGGGGTAATCCTGGGGCATGTAGTGGGCCAGCAGCGACACAGCCCGGCGGTTGAGGGCCATAAAGCCGGAGGTGGTGTCGGTGGCCCGCTGTCCGGTCAGAAGCGTCACCAGCCCGGCAAAGAGGGTAATCCCCAGGCGGCGGCCGAGGGGGATGGCCATCTTGGGGCCGGGATGGAGAAAGCGGGAGCCGACGATCAGATCGGCCTGTTTGCGCTGTAGGGCGGCGTAGAGGGTCAGGATACCGGCCGGGTCGTGTTGCCCATCCCCATCAAGGCGGATGACCGCGTCGTAGGCTTCTTGAAGGGCGAAACGGAGGCCGGTCTGGACCGTGCCGCCGATGCCCAGGTTGAAGGGATGGCGCAGGACGATAGCCCCGGCGGTAGCGGCCACGTGGGCCGTGCTGTCGGTCGAGCCGTCATCAATGACCAGAATATCGGCCCAGGGGAGGACGGCTCGCACGCCGTCAACGACCTGGCCCACGGCGGCTTGCTCGTTGTAGGCCGGGATGAGAATCAATAATTTTTCTATAGTAAGTGTGGGTGACACGTTTTTTTGCCCAAACTGCGAGCAGTTCTGGAGCCAGACCCTAAAGGTTTTGTCCATAAAGGTTGTTTGAAAGCAGCTTCGTCACCGTAAACAGATCATTTTGTGCCTGATCTATGGAAACCTTTAGGGTCTCATCCGCCATACATATTAGAACTGCTGCCGAACCGCTGACCGACTTGACATATTATCAGAGACGGATATATGTTACCATTGCTCAGTTATTATGTCAATGAGACCGGTGGAAACCAATCCCACAAGTCCCATTGACTTTCTACGAGGCCTTTGATAGAGTGTTAAGGCGTCAGTATGCCCACCGACCAACCTTCACCCCGACTACCTGAATAATATCAAAGACAATAAAAAATATTCGTTTGGAGTTTTCGATGGACATCAGGCCCCGCGCCCTCTTATCCTTGCTCAATATTCGTCGTAGCCTACAAATCAACATTCTCATTGCCTTTGCCGTGCTGTTGATTATGACCGTGTTGATTATCATCGGCTACACCTATCGCCAAAATTCGGCCTCGCTCTTGCAACTGTCCAACGAGCTGGTCGATCAAGTGACCGAACGGCTCATCGAGCGGACGACCAACTACCTGTCCCCGGCGGCGATTATGGCCCAAATCAGCGCCGACATCCCGGCGGTCGAGACACTGTCGCTGGTGGACAACGGCGAGTTGGAGCAGTATGGCATGGAAATTTTGGCGCAGTATCCCCAGTTGGCCGGTTTTTTTATCGGCAACGAGCAGGGTGATTTTCTGTTCACCAAGCGCTTTCCTGATGGCAGCATCGGCACCCAGGTCATCGACCGCTCGCTCGCCCCGCCGGTTCGGACCTGGGTCTACCGTGATGTCGCCGGGGCAGTGACCGATACCGAGGTGACGACCGATTTCGACTACGATCCCCGGCAGCGACCGTGGTATGTGGGGACCGCCGAGACCCGGCAGCAATATTGGACCGACATCTACATCTTTTTCACCGACCAGAAGCCGGGCATCACCGCCGCCTATCCCCTGACCGATGGAGAGGGCCGGTTGGTAGGCGTGGTTGGCATCGACGTGGCCCTCGAACAACTGTCCCAATTTTTGCAAACGCAGCGGGTTGGCCAGAACGGGGTGGCCTTCATCATCAACAACAAGGGCGAGGTCGTGGCCTACCCAAACGTGGAGTTGGCCGCTGCCGAGGGGGAGGGGTATCGACCGCTCCAAATGTCGGACCTGGACGTGCCGGCCGTCACCGCCGCCTTCCAGACGTACCAGGAGGGCAGTCGCTCTAGCTTCACCTTTGAGACCGAGGGACAGCGATACATCGCCTCTTTCACCCCCTTTCCGGCCACGTTCGACAAAAATTGGCAGATTGGGGTGGTGGTCCCGGAGGATGATTTTATCGGGTCGTTGAAACAGACCAACCAGATCAGCCTGTTGATCTCGCTGGGCATTTTGCTGGTGGCCGTTGTCCTGGCTATTTTCATCTCCCGCACCATCTCCCAGCCCATCGTCCTGCTGACCGAGGAAACCCGCAAAATCAAAGATTTTCAACTGGACAGCGACCTGGAAATTCATTCCCCCATTCACGAGGTGCAACTGTTAGGCGACTCGATCACCTCGATGCGGAGCAGCTTGCAGACCTTCAAGAAATATGTACCGGCTGAGTTGGTGCGGCAGGTCATCCAAACCGGCGAGGTGGCCCGGCTGGGCGGGCACAAAAGGGAGTTGACCATCTTTTTTAGTGACGTGGCCGATTTTACCACCATCTCCGAGAAGATGGAGCCGGAAGCGTTGATGCTGCAACTGTCGGACTATTTGGGCACGCTGGCGACGGTCATCGACCAGGATAACGGCACGGTTGACAAATATATGGGGGATGGATTGATGGCTTTTTGGGGAGCGCCGCTGCCCAATCCCGACCACGCCTACCACGCTTGCCTGGCTGCGTTGCGCTGTCAACAGGCCGTGGCCCGCTTGAACGAAACCTGGCAGGTTGAGGACAAACCCCAATTTGTGACCCGGATCGGCCTGCATACGGGCGAAACGCTGGTGGGCAATATGGGCTCTTCGGAGCGGATGAATTACACGGTGTTGGGGGACAGCGTCAACCTGGCCAGCCGGCTGGAGGCCATCAACAAAATCTATGGCACGGCCATCATCGTCAGTTTAGCCACCTACCACCGGGTCGTCGAGCATTTCCATTTCCGCCCCCTCGACATTGTGACCGTCAAAGGCAAAGAGCAGGGGGTGTTGCTGTATGAGTTGGCGGGCCAGGTCGGCCACACCCCGCCGGAGCGGGTGGCCCTGTGTGAACGTTTTACGGCCGGTTTCGATGCCTACCTCATCAAGGATTGGCAAACGGCCATCGACGTTTTCCAGGAGCTGACCAGCCGTTATCCTGACGATTTGGCTTCCCAGATTTATTTCAACCGCTGCCTGGCTCTGCAACAAGCCCCGCCCGACCCCGATTGGGTTCCGGTCACGAACTTGTCCTCGAAGTAGGGTCATAACCTGACGCTTACCTCCGGGCCTCTGTGGTAAAACTTCACGCTTTTTTGGCAAGAAGTTGGCTGGTTAGATACTATCTGAAATGCCTCTGGCCCACGCTTCAAAGGACATTTCGGGGCATTGGGTTTCATAGATATATTTGACCAGTTCGGAGGCCAACGCCCGGATTTGGCGTTCGACCTCTTCATCGAGACAACGGCCCTGCTCATCAAACACGGTGCGGACCCCGGCGACCGACACCGGCCGGGGTAGCACCAAAGCCCCGACGTGGCTGCACACGCTCCGCAGATGCTCCAACGATTTAACCGCCCCGATCCGGCCCGAGGCCACCCCTAACAGGGCCACCGGCTTCTTTTTCAAGGCTGAGGGAAAGTTCATATTTTCAATAGCCAGCTTGAGCAGGCTGCTGAAGGAGCCGTGATATTCCGGCGTGGCCAGAATCACACCCTCCGCCGCCGTGACCATCTCTTGAAACTGCCGACTATCGGAGCCGTCCATCGTCGAGCCGGGAATAGCCAGCTTCAGCGTGCCGGGTTCGATGTCCGTCACGGTGACGCTACTGATTTGCCGGAGTTCATCCTGGGCCACAGCCAACGCTTTGCCGGTGTAGTTGCCGGGGCGGGCGCTGCCGTTGATCGTGACAATATTCATAATTATCTCCTCTGTGTCTGGATGGGGAAGTTGAACGAATTGTACCATTGGCTGTCCTTTTCGAGAAAAAACAATTCAAATAAGACTTCGGAAGTCTCCAAAAAGGCGCTAATCAGGCAAAATGATCTCTGTCCGCAAGCGTTCTTGCCCCAAAGTAACCGCCAAAGACTTCCGAAGTCTATGCCTCGTCTGTTATTTGAAAGGTATTGCCTCTAGGACCAATACTGTTCAAATAAGCCCCCCCAGCCCCCCAAAGGGGGGAGCAACAAAGCGAGATTCCCCCCGCTGGGGGGCTAGGGGGGGTGGCGAGCGACATAGCTCCGAAGAATCGTCTTATTTGAAAGGTATTGCCTCTAGGACTTTTTACCCCGTTGCCAAACCCCCAAAACACGTTATAATTTTGATAATGAAATGTTAAGAAAAGCTCCATTTGCTTTTTATGCAACTTAAAAGGTATATTACCCTATCCTGCGCTTCTGTCGGACTATACACTATTGTTTAACCCAGCGTCCTCACCGTATTTGCCTATCTCGTAGACAGCGATAGGCCCCACCGGGGACGTTTTTGTTTGACCGGTCGCGCAGTTTTACACAGAACGAACCAAGGACAAATCTCATGGATCTTGTTGGGCACAGGTTGGGTCAATACCAACTGACAGACATCATCGGGGCCGGGGGTATGGCCACGGTGTACAAAGCCTACCAGCCAGGGCTGGATCGCTACGTGGCCGTCAAAGTACTGCCCGCCCAGCACGCCCTGACCCCCGGCTTCAAAGAACGCTTCACCACCGAAGCCAGAATCGTGGCCCAACTCCACCACCCCAACATCCTGCCGGTTCACGATGCCGGGTTCGACGGCGACCTCAGCTACTTCGTCATGCAGTTGGTCAACGGCCAATCCCTGCGGGACATCCTCCGGGCCGAGCCACTGACGATGGAGCGGATCAGCCACTTCATCAACCAGGTGGCCGGGGCGCTCGACCACGCCCACGAGCGGGGCATCTACCACCGGGACATCAAACCGGACAATATGCTCATCGAAAATGAGTGGCTGATGCTGGCCGACTTTGGCCTGGCCAAAATCCGGGCCGGGGGCCAGAACCTGACCGGAACCGGCATGATTATCGGCACGCCGATGTACGTCGCCCCGGAGCAGGTCGTCGGCGACCCCATCGACCACCGGGCCGACATCTACTCGATGGGCGTCGTCCTTTACGAAATGGTCACCGGCCAGGTTCCCTACCAATCGGAAACCACGATGGGCACGATGTTCAAACACGTTCACGAACCGCTGCCGCCCCCCCGCAGCCACCGGCCCGACCTGGACCCCGCCATCGAGCAACTCATCATCAGAGCGTTGGCCAAAAAACCGGCAGAACGTTTCGACAGCGCCGGCGCTTTGGCCGAGGCTCTGCGGGCCGCCCTGAGCGCCCCGACCTCTGTATCCCAACCGGCCCGACCGGCCTCGCCGCCGGTCAAACCGGCCCGCCTCTTCATCTGCTACAAACGGAACGCCGAGCCGGACCAACATCTGGCCGATTACCTCTACACCACCCTGACCGGTCAGGGACACGATGTCTTTATCGACCGCACCCTGCGGACCGGCGACGCCTGGCTGAAACGGATCGACGAACAAATCCAGGCCAGCGATTTTCTGGTGCTGCTTCTCTCTGACAAATCGGCTACCAGCGAAATGGTCCAATCGGAAGTGCGCCGGGCCTACGAACATCGCCAGCGACAGGGCCACCCCCAAACGTTGACGGTGCGGGTGAAGTATGACGACCTGCCCCCCTACGCCCTCGATGCCTTCCTCGACCCCCGCCAACACGTCTCCTGGCACAGCCCGGCCGACAACGTCAAGGTGGCCCAGAGCATCAGCGCCGCCCTGGCCGGCGAGACAGTCCCGGCCAGCGCCCTGCCGCTCACCCCATCGCCGCGTGGCTTCTCCGAAGATGGCGGCCTGCTCCTTGACAGCGATACCCTCCACCCGCCCCTGCCGGAGTTCGACCCCCGCCTGCTGGAGGCCCTGGAAGCGCCGGGCGGTGTGGTCAAGCTGCGGGATAAATTCTACGTCGAACGACAGGCTGATGCCCAGCTCCGCCGCGAAATCAGCCGCCTGGGGACGACCACCACCATCCGCGCCTCCCGCCAGACCGGCAAAAGCTCCCTGCTGGTGCGGGGCATCAACCACGCCAAACAGCAAGGGGCCAAAGTGGTCACCTTCGATCTCCAACGCCTCGATGCCGACCGCCTGACCTCGCCCGACCTCTTCCTGCGGGATTTCGCCGAGACCATCGTCCGCAAACTCCGCCTCGACCCCGGCGAGGTAGCTCGGGGCTGGCAAAGTTCACTCGGTCCCCAATACAAACTGACCTATTTAATGGAAGATTACGTCCTGCCGGAAACCGAAGAACTGATTATTCTGGCCCTGGACGAGGTGGACCGGCTGCTACAACTGCCCTTCCACACCGACTTTTTTGGTCTGCTCCGCTCCTGGCACAACAGCCGCGCCCTGGACGAGGAGTGGGACAAGCTGAACATCGTCATGGTTATCTCCACCGAACCCTATATGCTCATCGACGATGTCAACCAATCCCCCTTCAACGTCGGCCTGAAACTCTATCTGGATGATTTCGACGCCGCCCAGATGATCGATCTCAACTATCGCCACGGCGTGCCCGTGGCCGAGAGCGACCTCGACACCTGGTGCCAACTATTGGGCGGCCAACCCTACCTGACCCGCAAAGCCCTCTACACCATGGTCACCGACCACGTCACCTGGCCCGACTTTCTGGAAATCGCCACCCTGGACCACGGCCCCTTTGGGGATCATCTGCGGCGGCACCACTGGCTGCTCAGGGATGAGCCGGATTTGCGCCGGGCCTTCAAACAGATCATTGACCATGACGACGCCGGCGACGACCGCGCCCTCTTTCGCCTGCTCCAGGCCGGGCTGGTCAAAGGCAGCGGCGACGCCTACACTTGCCGCTGCGATCTGTACCGTATGTATTTTCGGGATAAGTTAGCCGGCTGAGACAATAGTTAATTTTGAACAATTAAGGTTCGACCGGATTTCTTGACGTTGACCACATAAAACGTAAAACGTGATGCGTAATTTTACGCTTTACGTTTCACGCTTTCGATGACCTCATCTTCTGAAATCCAAAAGATCCAAGATCAGGATAGAACCGTGAGACACGACACAGACGCTTCAGATTTTTTCGTCGCTGGGGGAACGCTCCGGCCCAATACGCCCTCCTATACCAAACGGCCGGCCGATGATGAGCTGTTCAACCTGGCCTTGAACGGCGAATTTTGCTACGTATTGACCGCCCGGCAGATGGGCAAATCCAGCCTGATGATCCGCACCGCCCGTCGCCTGCGGGAGCGGGGGGTCAACTCCGTGGTCATCGACCTGACCAAAGTGGGCATCGAAGTCAGCGCCGAGCAGTGGTATCTGGGGCTGGTGGCCCAACTGACGCGGCGGCTGCGGCTCGATGTCGATCTGGAGGCCTGGTGGCAGGCCCACAGCGCCCTGGGACCGGTCCAACGCTTCACCGATTTTCTGCACGATGTCCTCCTGCAAGAGGTGGAAGAGCAGATCGTCATCTTTATGGATGAGATCGACACCACCCTCAACCTGCCCTTTTCCGACGACTTCTTCGCCGCCATCCGCTTTATCTACAACGCCCGGGCCAGCGACCCCATCTATCAAAATATCACCTTTGTCCTGCTCGGCGTGGCCATCCCGGCTGACCTGATTAAAGATCGCAGCCGGACCCCCTTCAACATTGGCCAGGGCATCGACCTGGGCGACTTTAGCCGGGCCGATGCCACTGTCCTGCAAGAAGGGGTCAAACAGGCCTACCCGGAGCAAGGCCGGGCCATCTTCGACCGTATTTTTTATTGGACCCAGGGCCACCCTTACCTGACCCAGAAACTGTGCCTGAGCGTGGCCGAGACCGGCAACGGGCGCGAGCCGTGGAATGATGCCCGGGTCGATGCCCTGGTCGAGCGCCTCTTTCTCTCCAAAGAGGCCCGCAAGGAGACCAACCTCCAATTTGTGCGGGATTATGTCAGCAACAGCCCCCACCGCCAGCGGCTGATGAGCCTCTACCGCAAAATCTACACCGGCCACAAAATCCCCGAAGATGAACGCTCTCTGGAGCAGAACCAGTTGAAGCTGTTCGGCCTGGTCCGGGTTGAAAACGGCACGTTGGCGGTGCGGAACGAAATCTACCGCCGCGTCTTCAACCTGGAATGGATCAAGGCCAACACCCCGGTCGATTGGACTCGCCGGGTGGCCCTGGCGATGGCCATCCTGATCTTTCTGCTGGTCGGGTTGATGGGCTACTTCTATTGGCAGGGACAGCGGGCTGTGGCCGATCAGGCCCAGATTTTCATCGACACTTTCACCGAAACCGGCAGTCCCGATGTACGGATCACCAGCCTGGCCGGGCTGTACACCCTGCCCGGCTATGAAGCCCAGGCCGAGCGTCTCTTTTTCGATGAACTGAGCCGGGAGGAGCGGCTGGCCCTCCTGACCGAGGCTGACTCCGAAGCTGTCGGCTCCCAACTGGTGACGGTCATCAAGGGGCTGTATGGCGGCCTGGAAAATACCGAGCCGGATAATGCCCTGCTGCGGGCGATGGTCGAGCCGCTGGAAACTATCGACGACTCGCGGGCCGTGACCCTGGCCACCGAGATCAAACAGTGGCTCCAGGGACGGGCACATTACAACGGCGGCGATTATGAGCAGGCCGTGGCCGTCTACGATCTGGTGGCCGATCTGAATGATCGCAACCCCGGCCTCTACTTCGACCGCGCCCTGGCCCTGGCCCAGGTCGCCGAACCAGCCGCGGCCTTGGCCGATTTCGAGACCGTCCTCCGCCTGGATGAGTCCCGCCAGAACCGGGTCGAGCAGGTCATCCTCAGCGACCCGGCCCTGTATGATACCGTCGTCGGCGGGAACAAACAGTATCCGGCCCTCGTCGCCCTGGTTCCCTCCCCGACGAACACCCCGACGATCACCGCCACTCCGACTTGGACGCCCTCTCCCACGGCCACACCCACTCATACCCCGACGCCCCGACCCAGCCCTACGCCCCGACCCAGCCCCACACCCCGTCTGACCCAGGCTTCGAGCGACGCCGCCGCCCCGCCCGCCCCGGTCCCACCCACAGAAACACCCCTCCCGCCGGCCACGCCCACCCCCCGCCCGGCCACCGTCGTCTATGTTCAAAGCAACGGTCAGACCCACGACCTGGGCATCGTCTCCTCCGGCGGCGACCTGGTAACCACCAACCTCCACCCCCGGGCCTCAGCCCCGGCCTGGGCCCCCGATGGCCAACGGGTGGCCTTCTACGGTGAGTCCGGTATCAGCGAGTTGGGCGGCATCTATGCTCAGGGTAGCGGCGTCTGGATCGTCGAGGTAGCCTCCGGCACGCTGCAACTGCGCTACCCTATCGACCATGTCCGCAATATGACCTGGTCTCCCGACGGCAACCGCTTGGCCTTCGAGGTCGGACCGCCCGGCGTGACTCACGAAATTTTTGTCATCGACGCCGGGACCGGCGAGGAGTTGGCCCGCTTTCCCGGCGAACAGCCGGCCTGGAGCCCCGACAGCCAGGAACTCATCATCAAATCCTGCCTGCCGGAATGTGGGCTGTGGCGGGTCGGTTTCGACGGCAGCGGCGGGCGGCTGGTCACTTCGAATAGCACCGACAGCTACCCCGACTGGTCCCCCGATGGCCAGACGGTCGTCTTCTCCTCCCGCGCCCGCACCGGCGATTGGGAGATTTACCGGGTCGATCTGAACGGCGGGGAGCCGCGCAACCTGACCAACACGCCCGGAACCGACACCACCCCCGTCTTTAGCCCCGATGGCCGGGAGATCTATTGGCGCACCGACGCCCCCGGCGAGTGGCAGATCAAAGCGATGGCCCTCGACGGCAGCCAAGCCCGCCTCGTCCGGGCCGCCGTCGGCCCCAGCGATGATTGGGGCCTGGCCCGGCCCGCTATTCGTTAGCCGGCCATTTCAAACGTTTGTGGGGTAAAGCCGGACATTGTGGCACTGACCCGGAAACTGTTTGACCGGCGTCATTGTACGCGAAACCGGTTGGAATGAAATTTGGAATGAAATAATGAAATAATGAAATATACGCTTTTGCTCCCCCTCAACCGGCATGGTAAGATTAACCTCTGTCTTAAAAATACAGCGCGTTACAACAACCGTCAATGCCTAAAACAGACCCACGCCCTGAGCCGCATCAAACCGTCGGCTCCAAAACCCAAACTATACTCATCAGCCTGGGCCTGTTTCTGCTGGCTCTGCTGCCCCGCGCCTACGACCTGCCCCGTTTCGTCACGGCGGATGAGGCCAAGTGGGTCTACCGCTCGGCCCAATTTCTGGCGGCGTTGATACAGGGGGATTTTGCCGGAACCAGCGTCAACCTGACCCCGGCGGTGACCACGACCTGGCTGGGCAGTCTGGGCTTGACGATTTACTACTATCTGAACCAGGCTACGCTAGACCAACCGTTCACCGACTGGCTGCTCTCTCTGCCCGAATTTCGGGCCGAGTTGGACGTTCTGGTAGCCACCCGCTGGCCGATGGTGGTCGTGACGGCTTTGGTCGTGGTCGGCCTCTACTGGCTGACCCGCTGGCTGTTCGGGCCAGGTGTGGCCCTCATCGCTGCCATTTTCATCGCCCTCGACCCCCACACCATCTCTCTCTCCCGCATTCTGGGCCACGACGCCCCGGCAGCGATGTTTATGGGGCTGTCGCTGCTGCTGTTTCTTCTGGTCATCAAACAAACAAAAACACAAAAACGTACAGACACGGGGACAGGGCTTACGCAGTTACTTGACCAAACCCCCTCCCAGCCTCCCCCGCAACGGGGGAAGAGCCAAATTTCCCCCCGAATCGGGGGGATTAAGGGGGGTCTGTGTCAGTCCGGGGAGACAAAATCTCCCCTGCGCCTCCGCGACTCTGCGCCTCTGCTTTATGCTCTCTCCGGCATCGCCGCCGGCCTGGCCGTTCTCTCCAAAGCGCCAGCCCTCTTTCTTATTCCCTTCGCCGGGCTGTTGGTCATCGCTCAAGTTTGGGCAAATGGGCGACAATTTTACGCCTGGGTCAAACGCTTTCTGCTGTGGAGCCTGGCCGCCTACCTGACCTTCATCATCCTGTGGCCCGCCGCCTGGGTCGATCCGCTGGGTCAACCCGCCGCCGTCGTCGAAAACGCCTTCCTGTCGGCCACCGATGACGAAGAGGCCGACGCCGAAGGGTATTGGCTCGTGCCCGACCTCGGCCCCTTCTACTACCTGGTCAACGGCGGCTTCAAACTCAGCCCGCTGGTGATGGTTGGGGCGGGATTGGCTATTTTTTTTGTGATTCAACAACAGCGAATGGGGACAAGAGCGAATGGCGACTCCCAATCTCCCAATCTCCCCAATGCCCTTAAGTCCCCCCCCCCCAACCCCCCAGAGGGGGGCGAAACGCCAAACATTCCCCCCGCCGGGGGACCAGGGAGGGCAAAACCCTCCCAATTCCCCAATCTTCTATCTCCCAATCTCCCAACCCTTCGACTTCGCTCAGGACAAGTCTCCCAATCTCCCCCCCTCCTCTCCCTCCTCCTCTTCACCCTGCTCTTCACCCTCTTTATGACCCTCGGCGAGAAACGCAGCCCCCGCTACATCCTGCCCATCTTTCCGGCCCTGGCCATCATCGCCGGATGGGGCTGGCTGGCTCTGTACCGGTGGGCCACGACCCGACAGCGGCCACCCAATGAAACCGCCACACCTACAAGAAACACCTTTTACGTTTTACGCTTTGCGTTTTACGCCACCCTCCTCATCGCCGCCTTGACTATCCTCATTCCCCACATTCCCTACTACTTCACCTACTACAACCCTCTCCTGGGCGGTGCCTACACCGCGCCGGGGCTGGTCAAAATCGGCTGGGGGGAGGGGCTGGATCAGGTGGGCCGCTTTTTGGAGCGGGAACTGCCGGACAGCCGGGTGGGCACGGCCTACGCCTCGACCGTGGCCCCCTTTTTTCGGGGCGACCTATCCGCCGTCGATGGTCGCCATCTCGACTACGTGGTGCTGTACCGCAAACAGGTGCAGTCGGGCAATCCCGCGCCGAGCTACATCCGCTACTACGCCAGCCAAAGCGAGCCACTCTTTTCGGTCAATCTGAACGGCATCCATTACGCCGATGTCTACCCCGGCCCCGCCGTGCAGCCCGCGCTGACGCTGACGCCGGACCTGGATACGGCCATCCTCCCGAAACCCACCGGCTTCCGCCCGCTGACCGCCTATGGCCACATCGGCGAGGCGCTGGAAATTGACGTCATCTGGCTGGTCGGGCCGACACTGCCCCCCAGTCCCTCGACGATGACCCTGGAGCCGCTGTCGGTGTTTGATTTTTCCCACGAGGGGCACGATCATGCTGATTTAGAGGAGGAGGCAGCCAATCTGCCCCCGGCCGAGGCCGAGGAATCGCCGATTTTTGCTCAGGGCCAGGGAGCGTTACAGGGCCGGGCCGAGGGATTGGTCATCAGCCACCACCGGCTCGACATCCCGGCTGATCTGCCGCGAGGTCTCTACGCCCTGCGGGTGGATGGCCGCCCCCTCGGAGAAATCGAGCTGCGTAATTTCCAGGTGCCGCCGGATTTTGCCGACGTTGAGGCTACTTTCGCCGAGCAAATCAGCATCCGGGCTTACCAGTTCGACCCCACCGAGGATTATATGGGCATCACCATCGCCTGGCAGGCGGAAAAGGATTATCTGCCCGACTATACGGTCTTTGCCCAGATGCTCGAGGCGGAGACAAACGAACGGCTGGCCGGGGTCGATACCCGCCCCCTCAACGGCGACTGGCCGACCAGCCGCTGGGTCGAGGGGGAAGTGGTCGTGGATCGCTACCTGATCGCCACACCGCCCGGCCTCCAACCCGGCTTTTTCAAACTTATTGTCGGCCTCTATCGCCCGGAGACCGGCGAGCGGCTAATCTTGGAAAACGGCCAGGATCACTGGGTCGTGCCCTGGACGGTGGAGCGCAAGCAGTGAGTTAACGACAAAATTTAAATTGTTCAAATTGCGCCGCATAAAACGTGAAACGTGAAACGTAACATACTGAGCAAAGAGCTTACGTTTTGCGATTTACGTTTTACGGACGTTTGAGCCACTATTTTTCTGAAGACAGCTAAAATTGGGTATGATGCTGACAAAATTATTGAATTCTAAAATAATCATCTCTCTCAGCCTCTTTCTGCTGGCCCTCATCCCCCGCCTGCCCGACCTGGACCGCTTTTTGACCGCCGATGAGTTTCTGTGGGTGGATCGCTCCCGCAATTTCCTGGCCGCCCTGACCAACCCGGCCTTTCAATGTGACTCGGTTGTGGAAAAGTGGGGCTTTGTGGCTGAGGGGCTGGCCTGCACCCTGCGCACCGGTCATCCCGGCGTAACCACGATGTGGACCGGGACATTTGGCTTTATTCTGCGTTGGCTGTGGCAAGGTCAACCCGTATCGCTACACGAATACGTCGTCGCTATCTCCACCAACCCCCTCGATGCCGGGGTCATCGCCTGGGAACGGCTGGGCACGGTCTTGATTACCTCGCTGTGGGTGGTGGCCGTTTATTGGCTGGTGCGACGGCTGCTGGGACCGGCCATCGCCCTGGTCGGGGCCATCCTCATCGCCCTCGATCCCTTCCACATCGCCCTGTCCCGCGTCATCCACCACGACGCCCTCAGCACCACGTTTATGACCCTGGCCGTGTTGTGTATGTTCATCTACTGGGGCCAACAAACCGACCGGCGCTGGCTGTTGCTCTCCGGGATGTTGGCCGGTTTCGGCTTTCTCAGCAAAAGTCCGGCCCTCTATCTGATGCCCTTCGTTGCCCTGACCGGCCTCTGGTTTGCCGTGAAAGAGATAAGGCGTCAGCAGGAAACGGCCCCCCCTCAATTCCCCCCAAAGGGGAAGAGGTTTATACAGGTCTCCCTAAAAATTCTTGGACGCACCATTCTCGACGGCCTGCTCTGGTTCGCCGTGGCCGCCGCCATCTTCGTCATCTTCTGGCCGGCGATGTGGGTCGTGCCCCTCGAAACGTTGGAGACCGTCTTCTTCATCGGCAGCAAATACGCCACCGGCGGCCACGCCAAAGGCAACTACTTCCTGGGAAGCATCTCCCACGACCCCGGCCCCCTCTTCTACCCCATCACCTGGCTCTACCGCATTTCTCCCCTCGTCCTGCCGGGCCTCATCGCCCTCATTACCGCTTCCCTGCTCCGCAAAAATCGAAACAATCAATCAACCAGCCCAACTCATTCACAATTCACAATTCACAATTCACAATTCATCCATTATTTACCCCTCATCCTCCTCTTCATCCTCGGCTACTATCTACTGATGACCATCGGCGAGAAAAAACAGGATCGCTACTTCCTGCCCGTCTACCCCTGGTTCAACCTCATCGCCGCCGTCGGCTGGCTGACCTTCTTCGCCTGGCTCCGTCAGCGCTTTACGTTTCACGCTTTACGTTTTACGCTGCCCGTGGTGGTCATCCTGGCGCTCCTCGTCAACGGCCTCCTCGTCAGCCTCAACTATCCCTACTACTTCACCTACTACAATCCTCTCCTGGGCGGCATCCGCCAGGCTGAGAAGTTGTTGACCATCGGCTGGGGCGAAGGGCTGGACCTGGCCGCCGACTACCTCAATAAAAAAAGCGACGCCGAAACCACCCGCGTCGCCAGTTGGTACCAATCCACCTTTGCCCCCTACTACGAGGGGACGGCCATCAGCTACTCGGAAGAAAAGGGCAAGGTGCTGGCCGGGGATTACGCCATTTTTTACATCAACCAGACCCAACGCCGTTTCCCCGACGATATTTTGTTTGAATATTTTGAGAATCGTTTCGAGCCGGAGCAAACCATCACCCTGCACGGCATCAACTACGCCTGGATTTACCCCAGCCTCGGCATCGATCATTATATCCAGGATCAAACCTACACCGGCATCGCCTCCCTGCTGGCCTGGCAATGGGCCGCAGGAGACCAACCGCTGACACCCGGCCAACCGGCCGAATTCGAGCTGTATTGGGAATATCTGGGCAAGGAATTGGATGAGCCGTTTTTCTTCCGCCTGGTCGATGCCCAGGGCCGCGCCTGGGCCGAGGGGCAGAGCCGTCCCGTCACGGCGGAAAACCCGCCGGTCACGCAGTGGCGCAGCGGTGAAATCATCGTCGAGCGGGGCCGCCTGACGCCGCCGCCGATGATGCCGCCGGGCCGGTATGAGCTTCACATCGGCTTCTACACCGACGCCCCGGCGGTCACAGCGGGCGAACTGCTCTTCACCGTTCCCCCCGATGAGGCCCTGGTTGCCATCGGTCACGCCGACAATTCCCTCCCCTACGATCTGCCCCACACTGCCACACCCGTTGACCAACCGCTGACCGAGACCCTGACCCTACTCGGCGCAAGCTGGCCCGGTGAGCCAGTCGTCAGTGGTCAGTTGTCAGTCGTCAGTCAAACATCAAAAACAGAATCCCCAATCTCCCACCCCTCCAATCCCCCAATCTCCCAATCCCCTAATCTCCAATCCCCTAATCTCCCACCCCCCCAATCCCCCAATCTCCTCCCCATTGACCTCTACTGGCGCGTCGAGCAGCCCCTCCCGGCCGACACCCATCTCCACGTCGGCCTGATGGACACCCACGGCGAAGCCCAGCAAGCCTGGTTCAACCTCTCCCTGGCAGAAACCTTCGAGCCGGAAAGCGTCACCTGGCAGCCGGGCGACCTCCTCCACACCCGCTGGCTGCTGGACATTCTGCCGGACACACCCTCCGGCACCTACAACCTGGAGCTGGTCTGGCCCGACGACCCGGCCCGGACGGTGGCTTTTGGGCCGGTGGTCGTTGGTCGAGAGTAACAACACGGTCGGAGTTTTTTGCTCTGAAAATTTTTATGAGGGGGGTCGTTATTGGCAACGAGGTCTACGGCCTGGATTTGGCCCAAACCGATCTGGTGGTTCTCAGCGCCTGCGAAACCCAACTGGGGGAAGAAGGCTTGCGAACCGGGCAAGGCGTCAGCGCCGGGGATGACATCGTCGGGCTGGCCTGGGCAAAGCCGAAGCCCTGCGTCAGGCTCAACTGGAGACGATGGCCGACTATCCCGATCCGTACTTCTGGGCGACCTTTGTGCTGTCGGGCGATGGCGGTGAGATTGCCCAGGCGACCGACCGGTCTCGCCTCTACGTCTCGACCCGGTTGGGGCCGGCTGATTGGGGGTGGGCTGTTGGTTGTGCTTCTGGTCGGTGGGGCGGTGTGGTGGAAAAGTAGGCGGCAGCCGGCAGGCTAATCGCAACCAAGTGCCTCCCCTCACAGCGAGCGCAGCGACGAACGGGAAGCCGGGGCGGAAGCCGGCCCGAATTTGAGCAGGCAGATCAACCAACCCAGCTTGAAGTTGGGACTCATCTCCAGGGCGATGACCGGCTGGCCGATGATGGTTTGGGCTTGTTTGGAAATTTGGGGTTCGATCTGGGCCATCAGATTTTCCATATATCGCTGCAAGAGAACCTGCCCCTCCGCCGTCTGGCTCAAAGTCAGTTCGGCCTCGGTAAAGGCCTCCTCGATCAAAACGGCCAGGCTATCCGCGCCAACGAGCGTGCTGACCAGGCTACGGCTGCTGCCGTGGGCCTGCTGCCAGGCTTGCCGCAACACTTCGCCCAGAGCAGTGGCGTTTTCGTAGGCTTGGGACAATTCCTGAGATTGTTGAGGCGTGTCCTCGGCCTGGCCATCGCTGACAGAGCTTGGTTGATCAAGCATCGTTATCCTCCGGCAAGTGTGATTTAGTTACGGGTTGTTGATGATAAAGGTTGGGTGATTTCCAGATCGGGAACAAGGCGGAGATGATTGCACACTTCCGTGACACCGGGTATCGCGGCGACGATGACTTCAGCGGTGCGAGCGACATCCAACGTCGGCACCTGCCCGCCTAAAAAAACCGTATCGGCAATGGTAGTGACGGTAACATTGGTGGCCCACGGGCTGGTGCGGGGATCGGTCATCAGGGCACGAATGATCTTGAATTCCATATCGAAGCCAACGGATAGTTCATCCTCCACGGCTTTGACCCCCGGCACCTGTTGGATATCGGCCAGGATTCGCGCTCGCAGGCTCTCAGTTTCGACGACTCCGCCCACGGTGACCAGGCCCGCCTCGACATCAATGTGCAAGGCCGACGTGACCGGCGTTATCGTATCGAAGTGACTGCTGAGGAGACCATAAATCCGCTCGATCAGGATTTCATCTTCAACCTGATAGGGGGACTCAATGGGCTTTATTGGGGTTACGTTTTCAATCGTTGGCGCTAACATTGTATTCTCCTTTGGCAATAGGGTTTAGAGGGTGGGCGTTAAGGATTAGAGGAAACGCTAACGTTTGACTCCTGATCCCGAACGCCTGATGCTTTTGTTTTGTCTCTTTCTTCCATTGCTGCCGTTGCTGCCGTTGCTTCCATTGCTTCCATTGCTTCGATGTCATCATAGTGGGAACGCAGGTCATCAAACAGCGTGCCGCTCCACAAATCGACGCCATCTCTATAGGCCGCTCGCCCAATGAGATGGGCGGCGACTGGGGCCGTGGTTAACAGAAAGATAGCGATAGCGACGGCTCTGGTGGCGGTGGCGAAGTCGCCAAAATAGATGGCCACTGCCAACATGATGAAACCTACCCCCAGCGTGGCCGCTTTGGTCGAGGCGGACATCCGCAGGAACAGGTCGGGCATCCGCAGCATGCCGACCCCGGCCAGCAGCATAAACAGGACACCCACCGTCAACAACACGGCGCTGATAAAGGCTAACATCGTTACACACTCCTCTCGATAAAGTAGGCAAAGCCCACCGTACTCAGAAAGACGAGCAGGGCCATGACGATGGCCACATCCATAAAGGCCGGCTGCTCCGTGGCGATGGCATAGATGGCCACCACGCCGATGCCAAAGGAGGTCAACACATCCAGAGCCACCACCCGGTCGGCCAGACTCGGCCCCCGCAGCAAGCGTAGAAAAGTAAACAGAATGGCCACAGTCACCAACGGTAACAAAATATATAAGGAATACCAGGCTAAAGTCATTGCCACACCTCCTTGATGTAACGTTCAAAGCCATCTTTGATCTCGCGCCGGAAAGACTCGGCGTCGGTAACGTGCATAGCGTGGACATACAGCGTCCGTTGGTCGGGCGATACGTCCAGGCTCAACGTGCCGGGCGTCAGGGTAATCAGATTGGCCAGCAGGGTGATTTGGGCCTCGCTCCGCACATCGAGCGGTACGGCCACCACCGCCGGACTCATATAGTGGCGGGGGGTGATGATGTCGTAAGCCACCCGCAGATTGGCCAGGACGAGCTGCCATAAAAAGTAGCCGATGAAGCCGATGATCCGCCCCACTTTGCGAAAGTAGAGACCCCGGCCCAAAGCACGCTCGGCCAGCGAGGACATGATGTAGCCTAACACCAGGCCGATGAAAAAGTTGAGGGGCGTCCACTCGCCGGTCAAGGCCAGCCAGGCTAACGCCAACAAAATATTAAGAACAAACATCAGGACACACCTCCTAACACGGTGTCGATATAATCCGCCGGATTGAGTAACTGCTCGGCGGCCTGAATGGAGAGGCTAACCAGCGGCTCCGACAGCAAGCCCATCGCCAGCAGGATGACCGCCAGCGCCCCGACCGGCAGCATTAGCGGTCGCCAGGCGGGGGCGGACAGGGTCACAGTCGGGCCGTCTTCATCCGCCGTGGGGCTATCCTTCCAGAAGGCCTCGGCCCAGATTTTGGTCATCGAAAAGAGCGTCAGTGCGCTGACCCCCAGCGAAACGGCCACAATCACATACTGCTCCAGGGCCAGCCCGGCCTGGATCAGGGCAAACTTAGCCCAGAAGCCGGAGAAGGGGGGCAACCCGGCCAGGGAGAGGGCTGGAATGAGAAAGAGCAGGGCCAAACCCGGATAGAGGGCGTACAACCCGCCCAACTTTTTCAGGTTGTAAGTGCCGCGCATGCGGTAGATGATGCCGCCGACCAGGAAGAGGGCCGCCTTGGCCAGAACGACGTGGACCATAAAAAAGACAGTACCGGCCAACGCTGCCGTGCTGAATAACCCCAGACCCATTAGCAAATAACCGATCTGACTGACGATGTGGAAGGAGAGCAACTTCCGCATCTCCGTTTGGGCCACCGCGCCCAGGACGCCGGTGACCATCGTCACCCCGGCGATGATGAGCAGCAGGCCGTGGGTGTAGCCGACATCCTGGGTAAAGAGCAGGGTGAAGACCCGCACCAGGGAATAGACGCCCACTTTGGTCAACAGCCCGGCGAAGATAGCGATGATCGCGGCGGGGGCGGTGTGGTAGGAGGCCGGGAGCCAGAAGAAGAGGGGGAA
>CAZWZZ010000011.1:21162-23682 GCA_964638395.1 uncultured Caldilineaceae bacterium | reverse complement strand
GTGTTGAATGAAGAGTAGACCAATGACACGATTGCGAGCTACGAGGGGGATGATGGCCACGCTCTCGATACCAAAAGCGGACAGGAATTGCCGGTCACTATCGGTCAACCGCTCATCGTCGGCGATAGTGGCGATCACCAACGTTTCTTTGGTTTGCACCAAATTGTCCAGCGCCGGATATTGAGCGAGAGCAAAACGGCGGCCTAATTCCTCTGCTTCCCCAGCGGTAACATCCTGAACATAAACCACTTCGCTATGTTTGGGCGTGTCATCAATGTCGAGGTCATCGCAGACATGCAGAACCGCCCGATCTGCGCCCATTTCGACGATGCTTTGGGCCAGAGCCGCATAGGCCTCATCGAGGTTCGAGGTCGCCACCAGTTTCTGGCTGGCGACAGCCACCCAATTGGTTTCCTGAAGACTACGTTGGAGATCCTCCAACAGCACGCTGTTTTCCAGAGCTACGGAGATTTGGTTGACCATCGCCTCGAGGAGAACGACATCCTGCTCATTAAAATGATGTGTCTCAGGATGAACAAAGGTGATGGCTCCCCATATTCGTTCCGGGTCGATGACAAGGGGGGCACAGATACAAGAGCGAACCACACCTTTGGGATCGGTATAATCAAATGTGGGCCAACGCTCATCGGTCGCGGTATCGTTGATGAGGACCGACTGACGATGTTTAACGACCCAAGACTCCAGCCCCTCCGTCAATATCTGCTGCACAAATTGTCGGCGCTCCCCATCCTCTTGAATGTTACGTTGGGCATAACTACTCTTGGAGTAGAGTTGACCGGTGTTGGTCATCAGATGGATTTCGGCGGAGGTGGCACCCAAACGGCTGGCAAAGCTGACCGCCGTCGCGGCGATGGCCTCAAAATCGAGCGCTGCGTTCAAGGCGGCGCTAATTTCATAGAGCAGATTGGTTTTGTCCCGTTCCGCAGTAACCTCGTCGAGTTGTTGCGTCAGGTCGGCAATCTGCGCTTCCAGTTGCTCGACCGAGGCTTGATAATCGTTATGCATACCCTCTACCTAATAACCTTAACCTGCAAAAATTTAGTAGCCTAAATCCCACACTTTTTTCCCTTGCAAAATAGTGATGATTTGTTCTGGGAATTTATCCGGATCGATAGGCTTCCCCAGAAAGCCATCGAAGCCCGCCTTTTTTGTTTTGTCCAGAGTGGTCGGGTTGGCATCAGCCGTAACCGCTACGACCCGCGTATCGGCGAAGCGGGGGTCGCTGCGTAATTTTGCCAGGGCCTCGTAGCCATCCTGATAAGGCAGATGCAAATCCATTAGCACCAGGTCAACCCGGGGCATCGTATCGGCGAACTCCAAAACCTGCCAGCCGGAGGCTTTCCATTCGTAGCGGCGCACGCCGATGAATGCCAACAGCCGGGCAATGAGGACGAGATTCTGTAAATTATCCTCAACGACTAACACATAGGCATCTTTGGGATCAATTGTTTTGCGTTGCTCCGATGAGGTTACGACTGTATCTGCCATTGTGCCTTGCCTTTCAGAAAATTTTCAACTTGTTGGGGAAGCTCATCAATATCAATGGGTTTCGAGATATAACCATCACACCCTGCTTCAAAAACGCTCTCCCGATCTTTTTTCATAACATTGGCTGTCATAGCGATAACCGGAATGTGGGCGGTTACTTCATTCTCTTTGAGGGCGCTGGTCACCTGGTACCCATCAATATCCGGCAGGTTGATGTCGGTAATAATCATATCCGGCAAATTTTCTTTCGCTTTGGCTAAGCCTTCCGCGCCGGTTTCGGCCTCGATAACTTCGTAGCCTTCTATCTCTAAAACCCGTTTGACTAAGGTCATATTGTCAAAATTATCTTCGATGTACAGAATTTTGGTTTTGCCCATCCCAAAAAATGCCTCCTTTAAACTGTGCTGGGTGGTGTATTGTGAGTTCCCTGAAATGGCCCGCAACAGGATATGCCGGTGGGGTTTGCTGTTTGACGATAGGGCTGGCCCGTGGCCGGCCAAACAGGACTACTCCCTATGCTGTTCCGTAAACAATGCCTGACTATCTTTATGGTGGACCGTTAAAATTTCATGGACGCTATTTTGTAGATCAGCCATCGGGAATGGTTTTGTGAGGTAGTGATCGACGCCCAATAGTTTGACCTCACGCTGGACTTCGGGCGATCCATAAGCGGTAATCAGAATAACGCTGATATCAGGGTGTAACGAACGGGCTACTTCAACGAGAGTGAAGCCACTAATACCGGGCATTTTGAGGTCGGTCACGATGAGGTCGTAACGGTTGTAGGTCAGTTTGGTCAGGGCTTCCTCGCCGGACGCAGCCCCTTCTACGATGTAGGCATATTCCGACTCCTGTAACCCTTGCTTTAGAAAAAATACTAAGGTCGGCTCATCATCAACAATTAGAATGCGTTTCGGCCTGCTTTGCGGGTCAAGCATGCGTTGCTCCTTGATTTTATACGGCTCAACGGGAGAACTCTGACCTTAATATATCATATAATTGCCACAAATG
>CAZWZZ010000011.1:0-21062 GCA_964638395.1 uncultured Caldilineaceae bacterium | reverse complement strand
ACCGTAATGACATACTCCGGCGTACTGGAATCAGTCTCCAGTTTCTGACGCAAGCGATGCACATGCACCCTGGCAATGGCCCGCGCATCGCTCTCCGTGGCCTCATACCCGCGTACTTCCTTAATCAGCGTGATGGAGTCGATAGCCGTGTCCGGTTGCGCCATTAATGTGGCCAGAATATCAAATTCGGTGGGTGTCAGTTCGATAACCCGCCCATTCCGGCTAATTTGCCGGCTGGCCAGGTTGAGAGTCAGGTCTCGAATCTGCAATACATTCTCCTGCGTAGGCGTCTGGTTTGTTTGAGGCATATCCGCCGCCGACCGGGCGATGCCATCGGCCACGCTGGCCAACAAATCGGCGGTATCAAACGGTTTCGTCACATAATCGTGAGCGCCCTGCCGCAAGGCTTCGATGGCCGAATCAACGGTGGCGTAACCTGTCAGGATAATCACGCTGGTTTTGGGCGTGGTCTGCCGCAGATGGCGCATAACCTCCAGCCCATCCATATCGGTCAGGCGCAAATCGACCAGAGCCACCTCAAAACAGTGCCGGTCGATCAGGTCGATGGCCGTTTGACCATCGGCCGCTTCCGTGACGTTGTAGCCCTGCTCTTTAAGATGGCGTGCTAGAAAGTAGCGAAACGTATCTTCATCATCCACAATCAAAATTTGATGGCTCACGGGGTCGCTCCTTTCTCCAGGGGAAGTTTAATGATAAATCGAGTGCCCTGCTCCGGTTCGCTTTCAATATCAATCGTCCCTTTATGCTCTTCGATGATGCGACGGGCCACCGGCAAACCCAAGCCGGTTCCCTTCGTTTTTGTCGTAAAAAATGGCTCAAAGATACGCCGGTGGACATCAACCGGAATACCAGGCCCATTGTCAGCAATAGTGATAACGACCTGCTCGCCATTTTGACCATTAGTTGATAATAACGTCACCTCTAGCCGCAATTCGCCGCCGCTCTGCATGGCCTGGGTGGCATTGATAATCAGGTTAGTGAAAACTTGTTCCAGCCGTTGGCGGTCGAGGTACAGGTCAGGTAACGTGTTGGTGAAGTTTGAATAAACACGCAGTTGGCTGGCTTGAATCTGGGGCTGGCAGCGGTGAATGACATCCTCGATGATCGCCTCCAACCGCTCTTCGGAGCGGTTCAGTTGCAGCGGGCGAGCCACAAACAGAATATCCTCCAAAATGCGATTGACCCGCTTGATCTCGCTCTGGATCATGCCCACTCCCTCAAAATCGGGTGAGTCTTTGGAGATATTGCGGGTGATATATTCCACCCCGGCGGCGATTCCGGCCATCGGGTTGCGGATTTCGTGGGCCACCACCGCCGACATTTCTCCTAACGCCGCCAGCCGGTCCAACCGCCGCCGCTCAGCCTCCAGCATCTTCCGCTCGCTCAAATCTTCCAGAACGCCGACCACCCCCACCGGCTCGCTGACAAATTCTTCCGTCGTCAGGGGCGCGACATTGACGGATACCGGCAACCGGGTCCCATCCCAATGCTGGATGGTGACTTCCTGGTGGCCCTTAACCGGGTCGTTTCGTAAGGCTTTTTCAAAAACGTCGATGAGCGCCTCAGCCCCGACCAGCGTCTCCCGCATCGGGCGATGCAGCACCTCCTCCCTATTGTGCCCTAACATGATGGCGGCTGCGGGATTGAAGGCCGTAATCCGCCCCTGTTTATCCACCGCAATCAAGCCATTCGTCATCGTGCGGATAATATCATCATTGAAGGCGTGCAACGTCTTGGTCTGTTGAAAAAGTTGCACATTTTCGATAATCATCACCAATTGTCCGGCCAAGACTGACAGCACATTCAAGCTGATCGGGTCGAAGGGGCCGGTACGTTCACTGCCCCCGGTTTCGGCTGTTAATAATCCAACCACGTTACCCTTGATTATCATCGGCAAGATGGCCCCGACCACGTTGGGCTGGCCCTCGATATTCTCGATCAACGAACCATCGGTCAACACCCACAACGGCTGGGCCTGGGTCAAAACTTGCTCGATAGCCGCCGCCGGTAGGCGGGAGGTAGGCGCATCCTGCGGAATGACGACAACATCCGTTAATTGGCTATCCGTTTCCGAGAGATTGTTTTTATCGACCCAGGGCAGGAGTGTGGCCGTGGGCCGGCTCAACCAGGCCAGTCGCGCCGCCGATGTTTGCCGGTGGGCAATGTCCAGGATGCGTTCGACCAGGGACATTTCCCCCCCGCTGATCTGTAAAATTTGGTTGATTTCTAACAGAGGCAGCAATGTTTTTAATCGCAAACTGTCATGAATAAGGGTCCGTCGGGCTAAACTATCCCGCACCGTTTGCACCAAATCCTCCGGCTCGAACGGTTTCATGATGAACCCATCCGCCCCCAGCCGGATGGCGCGGATGGCATCCTCCATCGTTCCATACCCCGTAATTAGAATAACCGTTAAATGGGGGTTGATCTCTTTGGCCATCTGGAGTAGCTCCAGGCCATCCAATTTGGGCATCCGAATATCGGTTAACAACAGGTCGAACGTTTCTGCCCGCAACCGATCCGGGATTAACAAACTGTTCGTGCAACCGGTGACGTTGAAACCTTGCCGCTCCAAGATGCGGGTGCAGGAACGCACGACACCCTTCTCATCATCGATGACTAAAATCCTCTCATTTGCCATTCGTTAATTATCCTCGTCCTTGTCTCGATTGTCATCTGAGGCGCTGGTAACCGGTAAGGTCAGGGTAAATGTAGCGCCCTGTCCTGGGGTGCTGGTCGCTACAATTTCCCCGCCATGTTTTTCGATGATACCATAACTGATAGATAGGCCAAGCCCCGTGCCCTGCCCCACCTCTTTTGTCGTAAAAAATGGGTCGAAAATTTTATCCAGATGTTCCGGTTGTATGCCGGAGCCGGTGTCACTAATTTCACAGCTTACGTAAGCCTCAGTCCGTTCCCGCAAGGACGTTGTTCTTCCGGGTGAAGTCGGTGGCGTATAGCGGGTGGTAATCGTCAAAATAGCCGGACGGGAGCCGTTGTCGTGCATCGCTTGTAAGGCATTGTTCAACAAATTAACAAAAACCTGCTTCATTTGATTGAGATCAAGCAACATTTCCGGGAGTGATTGCAAGGTTTTTTGGATCGTCACTCTCTGGCTATAGCTTTTCGTATGTATCAGAGACACCGTTTCTTCGATAAGTTGATTGAGGTTGACCGGTTGCCGTTTGGGCGTATCAGCTCGGGCAAAATCTAGCAAGTTACGCACAATATCGCGGGCACGCCGAGACTCGGCGTGGATCATCTGTAAATCTTCATGCCACTCCTCCTCGCTCGATTCAACCGAGCTATCGGCCAAGAGGCTGGTCAGGCCAATGATCGTCGTTAACGGATTGTTGATTTCGTGGGCCACCCCGGCCGCCAATTCACCAACGGCGGCTAACTTGGCGCTCTGAATGAGTTGGTGCTGAGTCTCGGCCAGTCGTTTGATAGTCCTGGTCTGTTCTTCGTATAGCGAGGCATTTTCTATGGCCGTTGCCGCCGATGCGGCTAACGCTTGTAGCAGCGATTGATCCTCTTTATTAAAGTTCCCGCTTTTTTTGTTCATAACTTCAATCGCGCCGATGGTGCGGCCTCTGGTTTGCAGGGGCACACACAGAATCGACCGGGTGGTGAAGCCACTCTGTTTGTCAACCTCGGCGAAGAAGCGCTGGTCGGTGTAAACATCGGGCACGATGACCGCTTCTCCCGTTTCGGCCACCCAGCCGGCCAAGCCCTGGCCTAACGGCATCCGCAACCCCGGCATCACCTCCGAACCTTCGCCGGAGGCCGCCGCAAAGCAGACCTCTTGAGCCTCATCATCCCGCAAGGCCACCGAGGCGGCCGCCACGTTCATCAACCGGGTCGTGTGGTTGGTAATCAACTTAAGAATTTTCTGTAGATCGAGCGTCGAATTGATAGCCTGCCCAATTTCATTGAGCGATTTCAGCTCCTTGACCCGTTGATTGATCGCGTCATACAGGCGGGCATTTTCAACGGCAATCGCTAATTGGTCGGCCAATGTCTCCAGAGCGGCCACCTGGTATGGGTCGAAGGCCTCCAGTTGCGTACTTTGCAAATCCAAGACGCCGATCAACTTCGTGCCCAGCGCGATGGGGATGCACAACTCGGCCCGGACTTCCCGGCTGTTGTTGTTGAAAATATAGCGGGGATCGCGGGTGACATCGTTGGCCAAAATCGTTTTATTAGTCGCCACCGTCCACCCGATCAACCCTTGCCGTAATTTGTGAGTGGGCAGGTTTTGGGTGATGGCTTGGTACGGTTGATCGGCTGTCACTCTGGCCCGCAGCTCGACAATTTGCTTGTCGGCGCTATATAGATGGATCGAGACACTGTAGAACGTCAAACTGCGGCGGATGGCCTGGACCACGGTTCGCAACATCGCATCCAAATTGAGGATCGAGGTGGCGGCCTGCCCCACTTCGTTAATCAGGGCCAATTGGGCCGACCGTTCCGATTGATTCTTGAACAGCATCGCGTTCTCGACCGCCATGCTGATCTGGGCCGTGACCGCTTTCAGCAACGGTAAATCCTGGTCGTTGAAATGTCCGGGCTGTTCGTGGCCGATGAGATACACCCCTTTCGCTTTCACCCGCTCCAGAATGATGGGCAGAGCGACTACGCAGCTCTCCTCATCGGGGAGGTAGGAAGCCCGAAACCAGCGTGAGTCGGTCAGCGTGTTGTTTAACACGGTGGCTTGATTGTGACGTAGCACCCATCCCTCCAAGCCCTGTTTTACGAGGCGTTGGGCAAAGCGTTGTCCGGTCGGGCCGGTTAACTCTTCCCGCCCCGGCTGGGTCGAGCGGTAGTAAACGGTTTCCTCCTCTTCTTGAACCAGTAACGCCGAGAAATCGGCGTCTAAATAGGGGGTTAGCGAGAGGATGCGCTCAAAAAGATCATTGATGTCGAGGAAATGACCGCTCAAGGTTTGGGTAATGCCAAACAGGAGGGCCAGATGTTCCGGGTTGGTCGGAATCGAGCCGAGGTCGGGCACAGGCGGGGTGGCATACTCCGGCAAGCGTTTTATAAAGGCCGGGATATCTTTGGGATAGGGCAGTAGAAAAACATGGCGGGCGGCCAACCAGGGCGGCAGATTGTCGGTGCCACTCCCGCTGAGAACCAGAATCGTCGGCGCTTTAATCAATTTGCTTGATTTCGGATGTTGGGCCACGCTTGTGTCGATCAGGAGGATGTCGGTTTTTGAAAGGGCAATGGCTGTACTGTCGCTATCCTGATAAAACTGGGTGGTGTAGCCGTTGGCGATTAACGCTTCGTGTAGCGATTTCATCAATGGCTGCTGCCCATCGATCAGGGTCAGCCGCAGCGATTGGCCTTTATTTTTTTCTTCTGTGGCTATTACTTTGGCCGATAACACCTGTTGTTTTGACATAACCGCTTTTGCTGCTAGTTGGCAATGAGAGGCATCGAGCCAATCCGTGACCGGCGTCGTGGGTCACGCACCCACTTCGAGAATTTCCGTTGCGGTCTACGGCTGCTGGCAGGGTAGCTTACCATAATCAGCAGACCGCAGGCATCCTGAGTAAACCGAGGCACGAGGTTGTATCGAAGCTGTGTCCTGAGCTTGTCGAAAGGGGTGCCATTGCGGTCTACTGATAATTTAACGTATGTCAAAGTATAACACGAGCAGAGAGGCGTGACAACAGGATTTTTTAACTAACCAGGTCGGTGCGGACAAGGGCGGGCGAGGATAGGGCAGGGCGCGAGGCTTTCAAACAGAGCGAAGCGACCCCCGGATGTCGTAGGTTGAACAAAAACAGCTACGATATATGGGAAGTAAGGCATCACAGGGCGGTTGATAGTTGTACTTTTTGTAAAGTTATGTTACCATAATCTTGGCTTATTATGTTAACTGCGTGCGGGGATGATTATGCCAAAAGTGTCGGCTGATGAAATGATTCGGGCCAAAATATACCGGCTCGAAGAGCTAAGAAAGTATCAATCTTATTACGGACCGAATACCCCTTACCCGGTGATCGTTGAAATCAACGACCTGGAACAGGAACTCCGTCGGCTGTTGAATGCCGGGCCGACGCGCCCCCGTAAAGTAAACAAACGTCAAAAAAAACGGGCCAAGACCACCAAAAAGCCAGCCCCCAAAAAACAAAGCGCCGCCGCCAAAAAGTGGGATGTCTGGCCTATGTCTCCGGCTACCAAGGAGGCCGTAATCGCCATCTCTTTTATGGCCTTTGTTTTTCTTTTGGGCACCATTCTTTACGTGACCTATGTCAACACCAGACCGAGCCGAGCCGCCGGAAATGGCTTCTACTACGTGGCCGATGTTTCCCCCACTCTCCGCCCCACCTTCACCCCGACCATCGAGGGGGTCTCCACGGACTTGCCGCCCGCGCCAGTGGCCGCCGCTGATGAGGTGCAGTTACCCCCGGCCAACCAGGAGCCAACGGCGATCCCGACGCCGGTTCCCTCCCTGACCCCGACGCCGCTACCGCCAGCCACCAATACGCCACCCCCGACGGCGACCCCGGTTTCCCCCGCTCAGCCGCCCCCTTCAGCCCCGGTTGCCGCCGCTGCCGCCGCGCCTGCGACGCCCACGCCCGAACCACCGCCGGCCCCGACCTTTCCCTTTATGGTGGCCGAACAGGGCAACCGGGTTTTTCAAAAAACGTCGTACCATATTATTACCGTCTACGTGGCGGTCGTTAGCGAGGGGAACATCCCGCTGGGCGGTTATAAAGTCGTGGCCGACCACACCAATGGCAAACATCTGGAGAGCGGCCTGAGCGATTGGAACTGGAGCGTGGCCAACTGTTTGGATTGCGGCTACATCAAACAGGGGAATCTCAAGATCGATCTGGGGCCGTTTACCGATGGCGTCTGGAATCTCTATTTAGCCGACCCCGAAGGCACGCCCCTATCCCCTACCGTGCCGCTCTCCTACGCCGCTGACCCGGAGCAGTGGGTCTGGGATTTCATCATCTTCAAGCGGAAATCCGGCTAAAACGCCATGCTGCTTGCTGCCCGCTCAGGCCCATTTAAAAACAGAGGAGCCGCATCATATGATGCGGCTCCTCTTGTTTTAGTATAGGGCCGTCTCTTGTAAGACATTCGACACAACGTGATACAGTTCGACAATATCTATTGGTTTGCGTAGGACAGAATGAATGGCGTGGGCAGCAGCTTGATAATGTAGCGCTTCATCGGCGAAGGCGGTAATCATAATGATTGGAATGTGGGACGATAGCTGCCTGATTTTTTTGCTCAAGGTGATCCCGTTCATTTTAGGCATCTGATAATCGGTAATCACCAGGTCAAAATGTTGCTCATTGAAAACCTCGAGCGCTTCTCGACTGTCGGTCACGGCGACAACCTCATAATCGGCCAATCGCTTCAAGGCCCGCCGGAAAACATAAGCAACGCTATCTTCATCATCAACAATGAGAATTCGTGGTACTCTGGTAATGGTAACCACGAAGGGCTGATCCATCACGATTTGTTGCATCTGGTGGTATTCTCCTTTTTATCTGGTCACAGACGGTGTGTCCGGGGTAGTTGTGTCCTGTTACAAGTACGAACCCAGGAGCTTTTTAAAGGTGCGTCAATTATCCTAATGATAACATAAAAAAGTACGCACACCGTGAAGGTTTCGTAAAAGTTATGTGGATGTTATGTTGGGTGGGCAATGTCATTAAGTTAGTAGCATCCCGAGTAGGTGAGCGTAGCGAAACCGTATCGAGGGGTGCGGGGTGGCCTCGCATCAAGGAGCGGGTAGAAAATTTGAGATTTGACATCAGCCGTTTTACGTGTAATTGTGCAAAGTGGGGCAACTATGGTACAGTTGAGTGGGGCGCAGTTAACGCGGGGCTTGGGGAATAGCTTACGCTTTACGGATGTTTGAGTTGTTATTTTCTGGGAGATGCCGTAACCTGTATGATAACGATGAAATTAATGACTTTCCATAAATTTGTTGATGAGACTATAGCCGACAAAGCACGCTGGTTCGCGGCGCTGCCTGTCGAGGAACGCATCGCCTGGTTGGATGAGTGGACCGAGATCATTCTGCAAAATAACCCGGCCGTTCTCAAAAAATTCAACGATGATCGCTCGTTCAAAGAAACTGTTCGCTACCTTAGAAAAACACAAGGTTGAATATACTTGATATAGACTCTGTAAAGCGATAATCAGGTGATGATAGCAGGCAAATGGAGAGAATAATGAATCCTTTACTTCAGGTGAACGAACAAGAAATAGAGCGTTTGAATGAGCATCAGTTTGTCGATGTTCTCAATAGATTGCTCAAAGCCGAGGCCAGTAGATACGGGATTCCTGCTCTAGCTGTCAAAACTACATTGCGTATCAACGATCCTGATGGTGGGATTGATGCCAGAGTGGATCGCTCCGTCAAGTTACCAGACACTTGCCGTATCCCGGAAGGGTTAAGTGTTTGGCAATATAAAGCTGGTGATGCATCGCCAAAAGAAATTAGGACAGAGGCACAGAAGCCAGGTATCCAGGATGCCATTCAAGCCGGTGGGGCATATTGCTTCGTCATCGGCAGAGGGTGTTCGGATACCCAGCGGAAAAATCGGGAAACAGCGGTTAATCATTGTTATGGCGAGAAAGGGTTACCTCCCAAAGGGCAATTGCTGACCGCTCAAGATATTGCCGATTGGGTATCTGATTATCCTGCCGTAGCGATGTTGCCTTACTTTAATCGGCCACAACATGACGACCTGCTTACCTTTGAAAATTGGGATACTTTGCATGAGTTGAGAGTTGGATATGTTAATTTTGAAACGGATGATCAACGTCAAGCGATCATAGAGGAGATAGGAAAAAGCATAACCAATCAGATAGGTTTTACTCATGTCAGAGTGGCTGGTCGAGCTGGTATTGGAAAAACACGACTGGCATTAGAAGCAATTCGCATCAATGGACTGGAATACGACACCTTGTACGCTCTCAGCCCAGCCGGTATCCCTTCTAATTTATTTTCTTATATCGAAGCAAATCTAAATATTACTCGCTTTGTTTTGGTAGTTGACGAATGTACCTATGATGAGTCGCTCAATTTACAACGTCGTGCGCAAAGATGTGGTGAGCGTTTGTTATTAGCTACGATTGGGCACGACCCCATAGCGCCCCCTGCTCAAGCCGGATTCCCGTTATTTTGGTTAGAGTCACTTGAAAATGAGGCTATTCGCAAAATTATTCGCCAAATAACGCCTACCTTGCCGGATGACTTAAAAGAATTCATTGTTAAGGTCTCTAGTGGCTATGTAAAATTAGCAACAGCCGTAACCGAATCTTTGGCCCGTAATCCTGGTTTTGCTGGAACTGCCCAGTTAACCGGCGTACCAGACGTTCGGTTTATCCTTGAATCCCTCGCACCTGATCCAATTGATCGTCAAGCAATGGAGGCTTTGTCTCTTTTACGATACGTTGGTTTAGAGGGTAATGTCGCCATACAAGGTCAAATGATTGCTGATTTCACAGGGATTGATTTTGCAGAATTGAAACGGGGTGCCGAACGAATGCGCCAAAGAGGGTTAGTTGTGAAGCGTGGACGCTATCGCTACGTCACGCCCCACTTATTGGCGGTCTGGTTTGCGACTGATGTCTGGCGAGCAAGGGGTGAGGATATTGTTGATGAATTATTGCTCGCGGAAGAAAGCTTACCGACGTTTGCTGCGAAAGAAGCCCTTCTGGAGCGTCTGGCCGATTTGGGTGAAGAAGAAATTGCCGCACCGGTTGTAGAGAAATTGTTGGGGCCAGCGGGTTTGTTTCCAACGATCCAGGCACTCGACGACACAACACGATCACGTATTTTTGCTATTTTAGCAAAAGCAGCCCCTAAAACGGGCGTAGCAACGATACAGCGACTACTAGGGCATTTGCCTCGTGACGACTTGTTTAACTTTCGGGCTGGCCGCCGCCAAATCATCTGGACTCTGGAAAGGATGTTAACTTTAGAGGACACGTTCTGGACGGCGGCTCGATTACTGTTAAAGTTGGCAGAAGCTGAAAACGAGACGGTTATGAACAACGCCACCGGTACCTGGCGCGAGATATTTTTTACCTATTTGAGCGGCACCCCGATTCCAGCCGTTGATCGCCATCGTCTCATCAAAGAAGCCTTAGACAGTCCGCGTCTTGAAACCCGATTGCTGGCAGTTAAGGCGATTGAAACTGCTCTGAGCAACTACGAAAGCCGAATGCGTAATTCCGGGGTCGGTGGATATATTGCTCCCGCCGAATGGCGTCCTAAAACATGGGGGGAGTTTTGGGAGGTGCGTCGGTCGGCGCTCGCATTGCTCGATCAAGCCCTCCACGATTCTGATGCACAAGTAGTTGAAGCGGCCAGAGCCGTTCTGATGAATGCAGCCGGGAGTTTAACGCAGGAAGGCTTGGCTGATGAGGCGCTGTCCAGACTTCGGGGTTTACCTCTATCCACTAATTTGGAACGGCAGAAGATGCGACAGTTACTTCAAGGACTTCTGCATTATGAAAAGGAGGCGTTCAACCAAGAACAACTAGAGTCAATCCGGCAATGGTTTGACACATTGACTGGCGATAATTTCAGAGATCGCCTGCGACGTTGGGTGGGTCAAGCCTCAATCGTCGATCAGCGAGAGCTTCGCGAAGTGGGAAAAAGTTCAGAAGAGATGGCGGCCTGGGTAGCCGAGGAGGGCTACAAAAATCCTGAGGCTCTCCGTCAGGAACTCGAATGGCTTGCTTCACCTGAGGCGATTCATTTCTATTTTTTTGGTCGTAGATTGGGGGAATTAGACTCGACTTATGAGTGGCTAGATGATTTGGTTGCCCAAATCCGTAATAATGGCAATCCGGGGCTTCTCTCAGCTTATCTACAAGGACAGGCCAACTCCGGAGGAGCAGAATGGGTTGAACAACTACTCGATAACTGGGCCGAAAATGAGAGAGAGATGGCATCTACGGTTTTTGATGCCACCTGGCGTGGGGGAGGCTCTGATAAGGGCGTAGCTCGTCTTACTGCCTTAATCGATAAAGGCTGGCTTCCTGTGGTGGCACTGGGACAGTTGATGTGGGGTGGATGGACCGATCCGATTTCTGCCGAGGCTATGGCTTCCCTTTTACAACGGCTCGTTCAGGACGAAAGTCCAGCAGCCACGGAGACTGCTCTTTCATTGGTGCTAGGTTGGCTGCGAAAACACCCGCAGCCGACTGAAACAATTACAGATTATACTTTGGAACTTTTAGAGCGACCATCTGCCTTGAAAAGCCAAGGGATGTTCGCTTTCTATTGGGAAGAAGTAGCTAAATTTTATGCCCCAAAATTTCCGGTCAGATTGGCCCAAGCAATCTTAACTCTGTTTATCAGATCTGACATCATTGTAGCATCGCAAGAGAAGCTGATGACTGTCTTAAGGGAAGCCTTGCTCAGTAACCCGGAGGCCGTATGGCCGCTCATCGGAGAAGCTTTACTGCGTGAGGATATGGCTGCTTATCCTCTGCGTCTGTCAATAGAGAGATGGGGTGTTGAAGATGTGGATACTTTATTATTGTTAGAATGGGCCGAGAAGAACAAACCTGCGGGACCTCGTGTTTTGGCCCAAATAGCCATCGTAGGTGGCATTCCCTTAGCATCTTTACCACGGCAGTTGCTCATCCGATATGGTCAAGATGAATATATTGGCCAATCTTTAGCTGGCAACTTTCTGAGCGGTACTTTTGTAGGTTCAGAAGCTATTTGGTTAGAGTCCAAACTCGAGGCTGTTCGTAAATGGTTAAATGATGAGCATCCTGTAATCAGAAAGTGGGCACAGGAGATTATGGCCCGCATCGAGGCAAGAATCAAACGCGCTCGACAGATAGAGGAAGAAGAGGAACTGATCTGGTGATGGTTAAAAAATTTGCGACTACAAGCAGTCTTAATAAATCGTTACCAACTCTCATAGGATAGCATCTGTCCCGTTTTTGTTGAAACGCAGCCAGGAGAATGAGGCCATCCAGCGGCAGTGGACCCAGGATGAAATTGCCGCCCATTTGGGTAGCTCTGTACAACATCGTGGTTAGCGCGAAGCCAGTCCGTGACTGGCGTTTCCGGCCCAGAATCGCCAAGTCACGGACTTGGCTAGAGCTAAAAAAGCGGTTTTTGACTTGTCCACGATCATGTGCAATGCTACCCTGCCTATTTGGGCACGGTGCGGGAAATGGTGGGGCCGAGCTTTCAAGGAGTTACACGAGGCCAAGCTGATCCGTATGGCTCGTCACCGTATCGAGATTTTTCGAGTGGGGCTCGAAGAATTGACGTAGGGAAAGTCTCAGGGACGCTCCTAACGGCCTACTCAATCATTGATCGTATAACCGACGCCGCGCACCGTCCGAATTATCTCTTTCTTCCCGACGGTTGATTTGATCTTGCGCCGGATGTGGTAGATGTGGGAGCGCACCGTCTCCTTCGCCTCCCACTGCTCGCTCTCATACCCTTGCACTTCGCGGATGAGTTCTTTGGAGGAAACGATCCGGGGCGCTTGTCTAATCAAATAAGCCAGCAGATCGAACTCGGTCGGGGTTAAATCTAAAATATGGCTGTCCAGAGTGATGACGTGTTGGAGGAAATCGACGGTTAAGTTGCCGTGCTGGATGAAGCGCCGTTGTTCAGGGGCCGGTTTGCTGGGCATATAAGGGGGCTGCGGGGCTTGGACCATCGTCGTTTGCAGCTCATCCAGACTTTGGCGGAGCGTCTCCAATTGGTTAATCAACATTTTTTGTTGACTGGTAGACATCGTATGCCGATTCGAGAGGCCCTGCCGCACGCTCTCCCGCAGTTCGAGCGGGTCGCACGGCTTGAAAAGATAGTCGTGCGCTCCCTGCCGCAGGGCGGACACCGCCGTCTCAAGAGAGGCGTGGGCCGTCAAAATAATCGTGGCCGTTTCCGGCGATTGCTGGGTCAGCGTGGTCAACACCTCGATGCCATCCACGCCCGGCAGCTTGAGGTCGATAATGGCCAGATCGAACGAATGATGGGTCAAGCGCCGCAGGGCCGCTTCGCCGCTATCTACGGCGGTGATGTGATAGCCATCTTGGGTTAATATTTGTTCCAGCGAGGATCTAATATTCGCCTCATCTTCAATAACAAGAATTTTAGCTTCTGAATTGTTGGTCATCATTTCTCACCATTTTGCCTGGTTGTTCAAGGGGAAGTAATACGGAAAATGTCGTTCCCAATCCAATTTGACTTTCAACGTTGATTTGCCCGTTGTGGGCTTCGATAATCTTGTGGCTAATAAATAGTCCGAGTCCTGAGCCTTGTTTCTTGGTCGAAAAAAATGGCTCAAAAAGGTGAGGCAGGGCCTCCGACGAAATGCCGTGGCCCGTATCACTAAACTCAAGGCGGACAACCGATAACAGATGCCCCCCCCATAAAGGGGCCTGATCCAGCATCAAACTCAAATAGAGCGTCCCCCCCTGCCCCTCCATTCCCTCGATAGCGTTCAAAACCAGATTGAGAAAAACTTGTTTGAGGTGATTGTTATTACCTTCAATCGGGGGTAACGCCTCGGCCCACTGTCGCTTGACGGTGACGCGATGCTGCCGCAGTTGGCTATCCACCAGATGCAGGACGGCTCCTAACGCCTCCGGCAGGTCGATCCATTGTAACTCCTGGGGAGTGGGCCGGTAAAATTCGTCAATCGTGGCCAGGGTCGGGGCCGACATCGTGGGCAGTTCCCGGCCCAGCGGCCGGTAAAAATTACGCATGCGGTTGGTAATCATCGAAATCCGCTCGATCTCCTGGCCGGTAACGTTGAGATAATCCGCCAATCTGTCGTTGGGGTGGCCACGTTCTAGCTCTTCCCGGAAGAGCAACAACACATTCTTGATAGCTTGTAAAGGGTTATTGATCTCGTGGGCGATGGCCGCACTCAAGCGGCCCAGAGCGGCCATCTTTTCACTGCGAACCAGTTGGGCCTGCGCCTCCTGCAACACTTGCATCTGCTTTTGCAGATTTTGGTAGAGACGGGCATTCTCAACGGCGATAGCCGCCTGATTGGCAAAACTGAGAGCCAGATTGGCATCCGTTTGGGTGTAGGCCGCCGGTTGGCGATTGTTGAGCATAAAATAGCCGATGAATTGATCCCGCACCAGCAGGGGAATGCCCATCCAGCCCCGGGTTTGGTTGTCCGCTCCGGCGTGATAATCAGGATTCTGTTGCACGTCGGTGATAATCAAGGGCCGGGGTGATCTGTTAAACACAGCCGCCAGATCATCCGGTTGAAAAATATGGGCTTCATCAGGAAAGTCAGGTACATGATGGGCCATCGTCATTCGCAGCCGGTCATCCTCCTTCAGGAACACAGCCGCGCTATCATACGGAATGACCTTTCCTAACTCTTTGAGTAACCCATCTAAAACCTGGTTCAAATCCAGGGTGCTGCTGACCGCCGCCCCGGCGGCCTGGAGGGCTTCGATCCGCCGCCGTTGCATCTGCTCCGCCTCAAACAGGCGGGCGTTGTCGATGGCAATGGCCAACTGGTCGGCCATCGACTGGGCAATCTGTAGATCATCGACATTGTACACGTCAGCCTCTTGACAAGCCAGGCTCCAGATTCCGATCACCTGCCCCTTCACCCGGAGCGGTAAAAGTAACATTGACTTTATATTTTTGTTTTTGTGAGGAGAAATTTCAGTCTCGATTACCGCGGTCGTCTGACCATCATCCAGGTGCAGCAGGGGTCTGCCGTTGGTCATCACCCACTCAAGGGCCGCGCTGAGGGACGCTTGCGCCGGGCTTGACCATTCAATCGTGGCCGCATCGTCGATGGTGTAGACCACTCGCCGGGTTTCATTTTCGATGAGGATGATCGCCAGATAATCATAAGCAATGAGCCGGATCGTATGTCTGGCAAAGGCATCATACACATCGCTGATGTGCAAACAAGCGGTGATGGCCTGATCCAACTCGTGGAGAACCGATAACTGTTTGGCCCGGCGCTCCGTTTCGGTATGTAGGCGGGCGTTCTCGATGGCGATGACCGCCTGCTGGGCAATATCCTGACACAGGGCGATGTCATCCTCGCTAAACGCACGACGCCGGCGACTGTCCCAAATTTCGGCGTAGGCAATCACTTGCCCCCGCATTTTGAGAGGAATGATAAGAATGGCCCGCGCTCCCAATGCCTGGGGGGGCGCGGCCTCCTCGACATCCGTCTGAAAATCGTCGAGATAGATGACCCACGGTTGGCCTTGTTGGAAACGTTTGGCCGGGGCCGAAAAGTTTTCTCTTAAGTTATAGATCACCCCGACATCAGACAGGCGCTCTGCGGCACAGGCTTCAGACCCAATATATTTGGCCAGAATTGTCGAATTGAGAGTGTCACTTTCATAACTGCCGATGTAGGCGCTGGTCGCGCCGATGACCTGGCCCATCTGGGTCGCAATTTCATTGAGGACCGTATCCAGGTTCAGCGTGGCGAAAATAGCGGCCCCGGCCTGCCGTAGCGCGGTTTGGGCCTCCAGCCGGCGTTGCGTCTCGGTATACAGCCGCGCATTTTCCAGGGCCACCGCCGTCTGGTCGGCCAGGGTTTGCAAAAGCTGCTGGTCATCAGCCGTAAAATTGTCGGCACGTTGGCTCTCCGCAACGAGAACCCCGCTAATGCGCGGCCCAACCCGGAGCGGCACACACAAGGCCGAGCGCGTCACCCGATCAGGGTGGGGGGAAACGTAACGTGGCTCCTTCTTCGTATCCGAAACGATCAACCCCTGGCCGCTCTGGACGACAGAAACGCCGATGCCTCGAATCACCTGGCTCTGGTTAAGCGGTAAACAGAGATCAAGTGCTTCCATATTTCCTTCGGCCATCCGGTAACGATAGGCCAACAGTTGGGCCGACCGGTCAACCAACCCGTAGGTGGCGAAATCAAAGCGGAGCAGATTGGTCGCTGTTTTGAGAACCCGGTCGATAATTGTGGCCTCATCATGCATCAGGGTCAATTCATGCCCCAACTGATAGATAGCCGTCAGACAGGCTTGTAACTGTTGCCGTTCCCGGATCTCCTGGCGGAGATTGGCATTGGCCCGGGCCAACTCGGCGGTGCGGCTGGCGACCCGTTTTTCTAAATCAGCGTGGGCTTTCTGGAGGGCCTGCTCGGCCAATTTTTGATCGGTGATGTCCAGAGCCGCGCCGTAGATGCGGACCGTGCGCCCTTGCGCCTCGTCCCAGACCGGCCGGGCGTGATCCTGAATCCAGCGCACCTGACCATCTTTGGTTATGATCCGAAATTCACTCAAGCGGGCCTGGCCGCTGAGAACGGCGTCGCGGCGTCGGTGGGCGATAGTCATATCATCCGGGTGAACCAGACGGCTCCAGCCCCCCTGCGCTTCCAGTTCGGCCATCGTAAAACCGGTGATGTAGACGAAAGAGCCGGTGACCCACTCATTGATTAACTCGCCATTGGCTTCGACCCGAAAGGCGTAAGCGTAATCGGAGGTGAGTTCAGCCGCTGCCCGGTGTCGCTCTTCGCTCTGGGCCAGCAGTTCGGTTATCAACTGCCGTTCAGTGACATCTACAGCCAGCGCAGTGACGCCGGCCACCTCTTCGGCCTCGTCAAACAGGGGCGTATAACGTACTTGAAATGTCAAACCATTCAGGGGTAAATGGGATGTAAAGATTTCTCCGGCGAGGGCGCGGCCCACATCCACTTCGAGTTGGGGCGCGTCTTGATATACGGCTCGAATCGGACGCCCTATCATTTGATTTGGCGTCAACCCGACCATACTTAACCCCTTGCCCGCCGCGAAGGTGAAAATTCCGTCGGCATTGATCGACCACAGAATGATAGGGGCGTGGCTCAAGACGGTGTGGAGCCGGCTTTCGCTTTCGTAGAGGGCGCTTTCCCGTTGATCGTAGGTGGCGACGATACCCTCTAACTCGGCGACTCGTTGACGTAATTCGCTTAATTCCGCAAGCAGTTGCGTGTTAGACTGAACCTTGTTATGCAATGTAGCGTTCTCCGGCTGGATGGTCAGGTTTGGCGGTCAAGTGAGGGGTAGGGAGGGTGTATGGGAATCTTAACATTATCGTAGCACAAGGGCCATGACTGTGTCAAGCGGATGGTATAGTACTTCAAGGGGGTTGTTGTTCCGCCAAAAATCACGCTTGAGAGTCTTATGTAAAACCTTAATCCTTAAATTAGGACTTATTACTCTATTGTAATGGTCTTAAAATCAGTTAAAATCGTAGGTAGACGTTACAGTTGAATATGTAACCATACAGCCAATCGATGTCCAACACGACTCGTCCCTTAAAAACTTTTCGACCGCGTACTAGAGCCTGGCAACACAACTTTGTGTGTCGTAAGACGCTCTCTGGCCTTACCTAAAGTGAAGGTAGTGCGCAGAGAGCGTCTTTTTTTATAGCTAATTGACCTGTCCTTTGAGAAGTTTAACAAAGAAATATTTAAGGAGCAATGACCAATGACCGAGCATGATACCTATACTTCAACTTCCAAAAACAATTCCAACAACGCCGTCGTGCCGTCCGATCAGGAAAAATCGACCCGCAATGCCCCCCCCGACCAGGAGTTCGACCGTGTTCGGGAATTGATCCTCGGCGATGAGGCCTCGTCCCAGCGGTTGGGCCAATCCGAAGTGGATCGTCTGCGGGACATAATCTTCGGTTCCAATATCGAAGATTATGAACGCCGTTTTGAAGATATTCGGCGTGAGCAAGAGCGGGTGATGGGCGATTTACGCATGGTGCAAGATAGCGTCGGCGAGTTCGAGAAGAGCCAGGCCAAACGGGTCGAAACGCTTCAGCAGGAGATGCACCGCACCAGCGATGAACTCAAGCACGAAATGAAGCGTCTGGGCGAGCAGCTCCGCAGCCGGGAAGCCCTGTTGCAACAACTGCTCAACCAGGCCCGGCAGCAGGAGATGCTCCGCAAAGAGCTGCTGTCCGAAACCAAAGAGCAAAACAAGATTCTGGCCCAACAAGAACGGGACCTGAAGGTGTTTCGCAGCAATGTTGAGGAGCATCGCGGCCAGTATGAGCGCAAAATGGATGCCCTCAAGCATGAGGTGCGCCAATCCGAAGATGATCTTCGGGACGAATTGCGCCGCATGGCCGACCGTCTGGATTACCAGAAAACTGATCGCAAGGCTCTCGCCTCGATGCTGATGGAGATCGCCACCCGCCTGGAGACCGGCAGTAGCGTAACCGGGCTGCTCGAGGATCTGACGAGCGCTTCGTAAGGAGGCGTAAATTATGGCAGGCTTAAATTCCACAGACCGACTCGAAGAACTACGCCGCGTCCTTCTCAAACCAGAAGCCGTTGCCGAACACATCCGGCCTATAATCGCCAGCGTTTTGACCGAGGAGATCGAAAATTCTCGGGATGAGATTGCCCAGGCTATCGCCCCGGTGATGGGCGAGGCCCTGCACCGGGCCGGCCAGAGCCAGGCGTCACGGGCCGACATCGTCCGGGCCATCGCCCCTGTGATGGGGGATATTCTCCGCCTGGCCGAGGAAAATCAAAACTCACGGGAAGAAATTGCCCAGGCCATCGCCCCGGTTATCGGCGAAGCCTTCAAGACGGCAGACAAAGATAGTTACTCCCGGGAGAAGATTGCCCAGGCCATCTCGCCGATGGTCGGGGAAGCCCTGCGGCGCATCGACCAAACGAAGGGGCTGCACGACGAAATTGCCCAGGCCATGACCCCGGCCATGGTCAACGAGGCCCTGCGCCGCATCGAGCAGTTTGAAAGCGCCAAAGCGGAAGTCGATCAAAAGGTCAATACAGTCCTCAACCGGATGGAAGAAATCGAAGAGGATCGGACCAAAATGACCGCGTCGATGGATAACGCTCTGGAACGCATCGACGAGATCGAGCGGGTTCAGGAAGAAGTAACCAAAGCGTTGATCCCGCTCAAGGATCAGGCTCTCAACGCCCAAAATTTCGGCTCGAAAGAGGAGTTGATCGAAGCCCTGCACCCCATCATCGACCGTATGGTGCAGCAGACCGTCTCTAAAACCATCAAACGGATGACCGGCACTATCTTGATCCGGCAGGCCACCGGGCCGCAGGCCGCCCCGTTACCGACGAAATCGCCCCCCTCATCCCAGGAGGCACAGCGTAAAAACGTCGTTTGGTTAGGCGTGGCCTTGCTGCTGCTGGTGTTAGCCATTGCCCTGGGCTGGTGGGTTTGGCAGAGTGAAAATGGCCCGCCGGCCCAGGTCGCTGTCCCCTCGGCCAGCACCTCTAGCCTCTCGGCTGATGCCGAGGGCGAGGATGCTGCTGGGGGAGCGCCTACTGCGACGGCGACCTCACGCCCGCGCCCGGCGGCTGTTTCCACCCTGGTCGCTTCCTTGACCGTGACCGCTACACCCACGGAGACGGAGGCCCTGGAGATCACCGACATCAGCCCGGTTGTCGATGATGAAACGGATGACGAAATTCCGGAATTGGTTCCCGCGCCGGTGCAGACCCGGCTGGCGCGGTTGACCGCTACCGTTGTTGCCTCCGATACGGCTTCGGCCCCGACCTCGAATGAGGCTGATAATGAGGTCGATAATGAGGCTGGGGCCACCCCGGAGGCAACGGCGACGGCGACCGAGGAGGCCGACGCCACCGCCACGCAGACGCTTACCCCGTCGCCGGCAGCCACAGAGCCGGCGACGGCGGCGACTGCAACCCCCGGCAGCAGCGATGACGAGGAGGATCATGCGGAAGATATAGACGCTACCTCGACGCCGCTGCTGCCGGTCACGGGCGTGGTGGCCAGCAGCGTCTATCTGCGGAATGCGCCCGGCGGCAGTATCACCACTTTTTTAACCGAGCCGGATAGCGAAGTCATCGTGCTGGCTCAGCACGGCGAGTGGTATAAAATCGTTGTCAACTTGGGCGGTGTTTCCGAGCAAAAAGGGTGGATCGAGGACCGCTGGATTTCGCTCTACAGCCCCCTCCCTGCCCAACTCATCACCCCCACGACTGCGTCGGCGGATGAGTAGGCTCAGAGATAGCCATCTGAAAACGCCTCTACTTCGGCCAAAGTCGGCGAGTCCAACACCCCCTGGGGACTTGACACGGCCAGCGCGACCACGCCATTGCCAAAGCGGAGCGCCCGCTCGACCGGCCAGCCTTGCTGTAAACCGTACAGAAAGCCGACGTTGAATGAGGCCCCCGCCGCTTCCCGCTTGATGACCACCCTTTTGTACCCCACCTCCAGCAAACGCTCACCGGCTGCCCGCCAATCTTCGAGACCGGTCAGCGGGCCAACTCGTGGCTGTTGCCGATGATGACAAACATTCCCATTACTCGTGTACTATCCGGCTACATCGCTGACGGCCTCGGCCACGAAGTCGATTTCCAGACGGACCTCGTCATCGACGCTGTCAACGACTCTGGCGGCGGGAATGAATAAATCAAAGTCGGTGTAGAGAAAGGCGGTCGAGGCCGTGCCTTCGATCCGTTCTTCGCTGACCGGCGTGGCGGTGATGTCGAAAGTCACCGGGCGGGTAACGTCGGTCACGGTCAAATCGCCGGTGACCTGGAAGGTGAGCGCCTCGCCCACGGCGGCGCTCTCCGGCAAACCGGTGATCTCAGTCGGAGTGAAGGTCACAAACTCATGTTCATCGGTCAACAGGATACGGTTTTTGATGGCCCGGTTACGGAAGTTGTTGTCGGTAGCCAGGGTCCGGGCGTTGACCTGGATTACCCCGACCTGGGCGCTGGACAGATCGGCCGGATCGAGGGCCAATTGACCGGCCACCTGATCGGTCGCCCCGACGACGGTGATGGGGTCGCCGCGCAGCACCTCGTCGATCAGAAAGCGAGCCTCCGATTGGCCGGGGATGATTTCAAAGACAGTCGGCCCGGCTGCGGCTTCTTCAGCGGGAGCTTCGGTCTCGGTCTCTGTCGTCCCGTTTGTCTCCTCAGCCCCGTTTGCGTCAGCCTCAGCCTCGGTCGTTTCGCTGTCGGCCCTCGCTTCTGCCTGCTCCTCGGTCGCCTCGCTCTCCGTTTCAGCCGCCTCCGGGTCGGCGCTATCGGCTTCAATGGTCGGAGTCGGGT